>CAYYCA010000001.1:0-3092 GCA_964470265.1 uncultured Fimbriimonadales bacterium
CTCGCTTCGCTCGGAATGACAGAGCGGTTCTTACGCAAATAACTTTGTCATTCCGAGCGGAGCGAGGAATCCTTTCTACAGGAAAAGCCGGCTTATCGTACCCCAAGCGTCGCCGAGCGCGAGCCGCCGTTTGTAGAAACGGTGATGGTGGCGTTCACCGCGCCGCGTCCGGGGTAGGTGTAAACGGTGAACTGCACCGCGCGCGTGCCCGGTCGCACATAGACAGTGGCGGGTGTCCATACGCGATGGGGCTGGTTATGGCTCACGCGCAACCACAACCCGCCTGAAGGCGCTGGGGCGTTCAGCTGCACCGTCGCCGTCGAGGTGCGCCCGCCAGGTACAGCGGAAGGAGAAAGGGTCAGTGAAATGGGCGCGGGCGGGTTGACTGTGAGCGACGCGCCTGCCTGTGAGCCGTTGAGCGACGCTGTGAGGTTCACCACTGCGCGGCTTGCCACTGCCGATGTGTTCACACGCACACTCGCGCTGGTTTGACCAGCTGGCACAGTGACCGCTGACGGAATCGACACAACAGCGGGGTTGTCGCTGCTCAGTTGCACCTGCAGGTCGCCGCTGGGCGCAGGCGCGGTGAGGCGCACGGTAAGCATACACGCCTGCCCGCCTGTCACCACGCTGGGCGATAGGCTGACAGACTGCACACGGAACGGCGAGACGACTTGCAACGACGCCGAGCGCGACACCCCACCCGCAGAAGCCGTGAAAGTGACGCTCCCCATCCCACTTGCGTTGGTGGCGATGGTGAACACGCCCGTCGTTTGCCCCTGCGGGATGGTGATAGCGGGCGCGCACCACGCAAGGTTTGGGTTGCTGCTGCTGAGTTGCACCACTGCGCCGCCCGCGCCCGCTGCGCGATTGAGCGTCACGGTTCCGCGCACCGTTCCGCCCGCCTGCACGCTGCTTGCGCTTAGGCTCAGCTGACTGACGGAAGGCGTGTTCTCCATTTGCAACGCTGCTTGCAGCGCGCGAGCCAAGTTTAATCGCCCCTTGCCTTCGCCGATTCCGCCAAACCAGTAGGGTTGATAGGGGTCGGCGTTGTTTTCGAGTGCATTTCGAATCTGCTGATTGCTCAGACTTGGCGCGGCAGACCACAAGAGCGCGGCTGCCCCCGCCACATGGGGACACGCCATCGAGGTGCCGCTCCAGCTTTCGTACCCGCCGCCAGGCACAGTGGACAAAATCGCCTCGCCCGGCGCGGCGATGTCCACCCACGCGCCGTATTGCGAGAAGGAGGTCAGCGTATCGCTGGGGTCTGTAGCGGCGACGGCGAGCGCGTTGGGATAATAGGCGGGATAAAAGGGCGCGTTGCTCCCGTTGTTGCCTGCTGCAGCGACCACGAGGCAGCCCCTATTCCACGCATAGTTCACGGCGTCCTGCAGCTGCTGTGTGCCCGTCGTGCCGCCGAGGCTAAGGCTGATGATGTGCGCGCCGTTGTCCGCCGCCCATGTGATTCCCCGCGCGATATCGGCGAAAGTGCCGTAGCCCTGATCGTTCAACACTTTCACGGGCATCAGCTGGACGGCGGTATGCGTACTCGCGAGGTTCGCGTTCCACGCCGCCACGCCTGCGATGCCAACGCCGTTGTGAGTATGCGCCGCCGCGATGCCCGCGCAGTGCGTGCCATGCCCATGCACATCGTGAGCGTTCGAAGTGTTGTGAATCGCGTTGTAGCCGTAAATCGAACCGTTGCTGTGGCGGCGCATCTTCTGCGATAAATCGGGATGGGTGGCGTCGATGCCTGTGTCCAGGATTGCGATGTAGACCGTGCGCTGGGGCTGCCAGTTCGCCCATGCTTGAGTCGCCTGAATTTTCGCCAGCCCCCACTGCTGCGTGAACAGCGGATCGTTCGGGGTGTTGCACGCGAATGCGAGGTAGTTGCGCTCCACATAGCGCACGCCCGGCAGGGACTGTAAAAACTCGCGCACGCTGTCAGGGTTCAGCCCCGTCTCGATTCGCACGACGCCCGCCTGCAGGGACATTTGCAGGTCGCGCAGGTTGCCCACCCAGAGCATCGCCTGCTGCGCCAGAGCGGTCGGCGCGTCCGGCTCCAGCCCCACCACCAGCTCATCGGCGATATAATAGGCGTCGCGCTCCGCGTCGTAAGCAATTGACGCACGCGGAACCCCTTGCGCCCAGAGAATTGACCCCATAGCCAGTCCCAGCAGCACTCCCACGAATCGCATTTGAGTCTCCCCCAAAGGCTTATTCCTCAGCTGAGCTTCTGTAAAAAGCGTAAAGTTGCGAGGTCTTGTCAGCAGGTTTTTTAGCGATTATTGCGAACAACGGGATATGCGCCCAAAACGACCCCGAAGAGGCTTCGATGAGGCATGGAAGTACGCCGTGCAGACATTCTTCCGCGAGTTTCTTCAACTCCTGTTCCCGCAGGTCTTTGAAAGGGTCGACTGGACTCGCCCGCCTGAGTTCCTGAGTACGAACCTGTATCGTCTTGCGCCGCGAGCGCGGGGCAAGCGCTGGCAGAGCGTCGATTTGCTGGTCAAAGTCTATTTTCGGGACGGCAAAGCGCGGATTGTCCTGATTCATATCGAGATTCAGGCGCAACCCGACCCGCTCTTCCCGTTGCGTATGTTTGTCTACTATTATCACATCTTTGACGACTACGATTATGCCGATGTAGTTAGCCTTGCCGTTCTCGCCGACAGCGACCCGAACTGGCGTCCCGCGTCGTTCGAGCGCAGCGTCGCTGGATGCAACCTTCAGTTTGAGTTTCCTATCGTAAAACTGTTAGACCTTGAGGAGACGGAACTGGAGCAATCCGATAATCCGTTCGCGCTGGTCGTGCTGGCACACCTGCGAGCGTTGAAAACGCGCGGCAAGCCCGATTTGCTGATGCAGGAGAAAATCGCAGTGATACGCGCCATGCAAGATCGAGGGTATACTTCGGAGCAGGTGATTGCTCTATACAAGGTGGTGGACTATATGATAACCCTATCGCCTGAGCAGGAGAAGCTGGTGAAGCAGGTGGTGCGCAAGTTCCAGGAGGGGCGCGAGTGGCCACTAACAAGCCTGGAGGAGATTGCCATCGAAGAAGGCGCGCGTAAGGGGGTTCAGCAGGGCAT
>CAYYCA010000001.1:3192-4790 GCA_964470265.1 uncultured Fimbriimonadales bacterium
GTGCAACCCCTGATTGTGATTCTCGGACCCACCGCGACGGGCAAGACCGATGTGGGCATTCGGCTGGCGGAGCGTTGGAACGGCGAAATTATCTCCGCTGATTCTAGCGCGGTCTATCGGGGGCTGGACATCGGCTCTGCCAAACCCACGCCCGAAGAGCAACAGCGTGTGCGCTTCCACCTCATCGATGTCGCTGACCCTGACGAGGTGTTCACCGCCGCGAAGTTTCGGGACCTCGCACTGCAGGCAATCACAGACATGCAAGCGCGGGGCAAGCGCGTGTTCGTCGTGGGAGGTACGGGGCTGTATATCCGAGTACTGTTGCATGGGTTCAGCCTCGCGCCGCCGCCCGCCGACCCTGAAGTGCGCGCCCGCTGGAAAGCCGAAGTGGAGCGCGTCGGCGCGCCTGCTCTGCACGAACGCCTCAAACAGATTGACCCCGTCGCGGCGGCTCGAATCCACCCCAACGACGCCGTGCGCATCACCCGTGCGTTCGAAGTCTACGAAATGACGGGCGTTCCCATCAGCCAGTGGCAGCAGCATGCCGAAGCAGAGCTGCCCGCCATAAAAATCGGACTGACGATGCCCCGCGAACTGCTCTATCAGCGCATCGACCAGCGCGTGGACCAAATGATTGCTCAGGGCATGCTGCAGGAGGTGCAGAATCTGCTACAAAAGGGGTATAATCCTGAGCAACCTGCCCTCAAAGGGTTGGGCTACCGCCACTTAATCGGGTATATTCAGGGGCGCGTCAGCTGGGACGAGGCGGTGCGACTCTGGAAACGCGATACACGGCGGTTCGCAAAGCGTCAAATGACCTGGTTCCGCAAAGAGCCAGGAGTCCAGTGGGTTGACGCAAGTCAAGGGAGTGAAAAAACTGCTGAGCTGATTAGCACACTGCTGATGGAGCAGGGAGGGTTTAACGATGCCGAAGGCGATTAATTTGCAGGATATGTTTTTGAATCAGGTGCGCAAGGAAGGGATCGGCGTGACGATCTACCTGAGCGGCGGGCTCCAACTGCGCGGCACGGTGCGCGGCTTCGACGCTTTCACAGTGTTGCTGGAAAGCCCGGGCAAGCCTGTCCAGCTGGTCTACAAGCACGCGATCACTTCGATTGTGCCCTCGCGCCCGGTACCTGGCTATGGTCCCTCAGGACGACAGTCGCAACAGGAGCAGGACTTCGAGGAGTAGTCTGCTCCGCTTTTTCAAACTTCAGGGCGCAGGCAACGATTTTGTGCTGCTCGATACGCTGCAGCAGCCGTTGCCGATTGGGGATACGGCGGCGTTGGCGCGTCGGCTGTGCGACCGCAGGTTCGGGGTAGGAGCGGACGGGCTGCTGCTGGTAGAGCCTTCGGCACGCGCCGACTATCGGATGCGCATCCTCAACGCCGACGGCTCCGAAGCGAGCATGTGCGGCAACGGGATTCGGTGCTTTGCTCGCTATCTCTGGGAGATGGATCCCTCGCACGGCGATTGCCTCACGATAGAAACGGGCGCAGGATTGCGCCGCGTCTACCGAGAGGAGGGGGGTTTGCTGACGGTGGAAATGGGACGCCCTCACCCCCTGACCCCCTCTCCCACGGCGTGGGAGAGGGGG
>CAYYCA010000001.1:4890-6470 GCA_964470265.1 uncultured Fimbriimonadales bacterium
CAGGGGGTGAGGGCGTCCTAAGTATCTCCGCCGTCAATACAGGCGCGCCACACCTCGTGCTGATTGTGCGTGACCTCGAAACCCTCCCGCTGGAAACCGTCGGGCCTGCCTTAGAGCGTCATCCTGACTTTCCCGGCCGCGTGAATGTGTCTGTGGCGCAGGTGGAGCGTCCTGACTACGCGCGGGCGCGGGTGTGGGAGCGCGGCGTGGGCGCGACGCTCGCCTGTGGAACGGGTGCATGCGCGATTCTGGTCGCGGGCGTGTTGCAGGGGCTAATGGCGCGTCGGGCAACCATACAAATGCCCGGCGGCGCGTTGCAGGTAGAGTGGCGCGAGGACGACACCCTCTGGCTCACGGGCGACGCGGTACTGGTCTTCGAGGGCGTGTGGCGAGCGGGGTTCGAGGGTTAGTTCCCCATCCACTCCTGCAGCTTCGGGAAGGGGTTCTCCGCGCCCTGCAGCACTGCTTCGAGGGTCTCCGCGCTGAACAGTCGCCGTGTGACGCTGTGCGCCTGCTGCTCTAAGGCGTCATGAATCAGCGATTGCAGTTCCCACTCCAGCTGTTGCAAGCGGCGCGTATGCCAGCCGCCCGATTGCTGCTGGTACTGCTTATGCTCCTCGATAAACTCCACCAGTTCGTCGACGCCTTTCCCATTGATGGCTTCGGTGAGGGTGATGGGCGGGTTCCAGCCTTTGGGTTTGCCGCCGAGTTCGAGCGCGTTGCGCAGGTCTAAGCGCATGCGGGTCGCCCCTTCGCGGTCGGCTTTGTTGATGACATAGATGTCGGCGATTTCGATGATGCCCGCCTTCATCGCCTGAATCACATCGCCTGCTTCGGGCACGAGGGCTAAGACAACCGTGTCGGCGACGAAGCGCACATCGACCTGCAACTGTCCTGCGCCGACGGTCTCGATAAGAACGAGATCATAGCCCGCCGCTTCCAGCACGCGCACGGCAGGAGGAACGCCGCGCGACAGCCCGCCGATGCTGCCCCGACTGGCAAGACTGCGAATGTAGACGCCCTCCAGCGCGTCGTCGAAGCGGATACGGTCGCCCAAAATCGCGCCGCCGCTGAATGGGCTGGTGGGATCTACCGCCAGCACGCCCACGCGGTAGCCCTTCGCCTTCAAGCGCGGGATGAGCTGATAGGTGAGCGTGCTTTTGCCCGCGCCCGGCGCGCCCGTGATGCCCAGTTTGAACGCATGCCCCGTGTGGGGGAACAGACGCGCCAGCAGTTCGAGACGCACCAGATCGCGCGATTCGACCAGCGTAATAGCGCGAGCAATAGAGCGCACTTCCCCTGCCAGGACGCCCTCCACTAAGGCGTCAACAGAGCGGTTCTTCACAGCGGGCATACTCGGATGGGATTATACCTTCCCAGTCGGCAGGAGACCTGCCCCGCACGGCGAACCTAACTGCCCGTACAGGAGGATAGCCAATGAAATACCGATATGGCATACTGAGTATCTTGAGTCTCTCGCTTGCGGTCAGCCCGCTTGTGGGCGTTCCGCAACAGAAACCGCAGTCGCAGAATCAGAAACAAACGCAACAGAAGCAACAACAGCAGCAACGCCAGCAGAC
>CAYYCA010000001.1:6570-18890 GCA_964470265.1 uncultured Fimbriimonadales bacterium
CAACAGCAACAACAGCGTCAGCAGACGCAACAGCGCCAACAGCAGGCGCGCCCAAGCACGCAGCCGCAACTTCCGCAGCAATATCGTCCCGCGCCGTTGCCGTCGGGCGATACCGTTGTAGCGACCGTGAACGATGAACCCATCCGCGCCCGCGAGCTGATTCAGGCAACCTACGACTGGTTCGCCGCCACCGCCATCGAAGAGCTGATTCTGGAGCGCATTGTGGAGCAGGAGGCGCGGGCGCAGGGAGTCTCCGTCTCCGACGCCGATGTGGAAGCCCGCTACAAACAGCAACTCCAGAACGCCGAAGCGCAGGTGCCCCCCGGCATGAGCCTCGACGATTTCCTCAAGCGCAATCAGTTCCCCCCCAGCCGCCTGTTCGCCCGAATCCGCACGCAGATGCTGGCAGAGAAACTCGTGGAGCGGCAGGTGAACCTCGACGACTTCGTAGAATACAGTCAGATTGTGATTCGCATTCAGGGCAACACGCCCGAACAGCAGGAGGAGAACGCTCCCGCCGCCGAAGCTAAAGCTCGCGAAGCGTATGAGAAAATTCAGCAGGGGCTGGACTTTGCAGAGGCGGTGAAGGAATACTCCGAAGACCCGTTCAGCAAAGACCGAGGGGGCAAGATGAACTGGCAAAACAAGAACTTCATCGTGCAAGACATCCGCGAGAAGCTGGACGCACTGCAGCCGGGGCAGGTCTCCGAGCCGTTCCGCTCGATGAGCGGCTATATGATTATCCGCAAGGAGCGCACTGGCTCGATGGCGTCGCCTGAAGAGCAACAGGAGCTGCGGGAGCAAGCCGTGCGCATCCAGCTGAGCGATTATGTGCGCCAGTTGCAATCCAAGGCGAAGATTACGAATACGATTGTGCAGCCGTTCAATCCTGAGCAGGCTGCGCCGCCGCAGGGCGCGCCCCGACCACCCGCCCCGCGACCTGCGCCGCGCTAACCGTAGCACGGGCGTCCCGCCCGTGCGCCCGTTTTTGCTTGGACAGGATTGTCCAAGCCACAGCAGTAGCACGGACAATCTGTCCGTGCGTCGTTCACTGTGTGCTTGGACAGGACTGTCCAAGCCACTTAAGGAGGTGCTGCTATGGCGAAACGGAAACTGAATGTCGCGCTGATTGGCTATCAGTTTATGGGCAAAGCGCACAGCAACGCCTATCGGCAGGTGCGCCACTTTTTCCCCGAGCTGGAGTATGAACCCGTGCTGAAAGTAATCTGCGGGCGCCACGAAGAGCGCGTGCGCGCCGCCGCCGAAAAGTACGGCTTCGAAGAGTACGCCACCGACTGGCAGCAGGTCGTCGCCCGCGAGGATATCGACCTCGTGGATGTGTCCACGCCGGGCAACCTGCACGCGCCCATTTCCATAGAAGCCGCAAAGCACGGCAAAATCGTGCTGTGCGAGAAGCCCCTTGCGAACAACCTCGCCGAAGCCCGCGCGATGGTGCAGGCTGTGGAGCAGCACGGCGTGAAACACGGCATCTTTTTCAACTACCGCAAAGCCCCCGCCGTGTCCTACGCCAAGCAACTCATCAGCGAGGGCGTCATCGGCGAGATCTACCACTTCCGCGGAACCTACCTGCAGGATTGGATTGTGGATCCGAACTTCCCGCTGGTGTGGCGATTGCAGAAAGAGATTGCGGGTTCGGGCGTGCATGGCGACCTGAATGCGCACATTATCGACCTCGCGCGCTGGCTGGTGGGCGAGATTACCGAAGTGTGCGGCATGATGCACACCTTCATCAAGCAGCGTCCCCTCCTCAAGGAGGTGGACGACCGTCTCGGCGGGCAAGCCAGCACCGAGATGGGCGAGGTGACGGTGGACGACGCGGCGATGTTTCTAGCGCGCTTCGCGAACGGCGCGATTGGCACATTTGAAGCCACGCGCTTCGCGCTGGGGCGCAAGAACTACAACCGCTTCGAAATCAACGGCTCCAAAGGCAGCATCGTGTTCAACCTGGAGCGGATGAACGAACTGGAACTCTATCTGGAGACTGACCCGCCGGGCATGCGCGGTTTCCGCACGATTCAGGTGACGGAGGGGGTGCATCCCTACATTAGCGCGTGGTGGCCCGCAGGGCACATCATCGGCTATGAGCATACCTTCACACATCTGGTGCGCGACGCGCTGGAGGCGATTAGCAAAGACGAGCTGCCCTCGCCGAACTTCTACGACGGGCTGAAGTGCCAGGCGGTGCTGGAGGCGGTGGAGGTCTCCGCGAACGAGCGCCGCTGGGTGGTGGTGTCGGATTAACCGTTCCGACTGGCTGAAGCTGGGCGCGGGCGGGGAACTATTCTCGCTCCGCCCACAACCGCGCTGTGTGTCGTCCATTCGCGCGCCACGCTTCGGAATAGTGATTCACGCGCATGGTTGCAGGCATCAGTCCAAGCAACTCGCCTGGGCGCGCCACACGCAGGTCGGAGGCGGGCTTGCCATAGCGGGCGCGATGCTCCATCGTGAACGCCTCCACCAGCAGCGAGCCGTTCGGTTCCAGCCACGCGCACGCCCGCTGAATCAGTTCACGCGAGTAGAAGTAGAACAGTGTAATCAGGTCGAACTGCCCCTCAGGTCGCCAGTCGGACTTTTCGAGGTCGGCGCAAATCCACTGGATAGGAGGACTATTCGGCGCGTAGCGACGCTGAAGGTCGCGCCCGCGCTCTAACGCTTCGGGCAGGCGGTCGACTGCCACAACCTGCCAGCCCATGTCGGCTAAGTAGACGGCTTCGCGCCCGCTGCCGCAGCCGAGGTCGAGCGCGTCGCCTACTTTGTGTAGTAGGGGCGTGACCGTCGTTTTTTCTAACCTCACCCCCCTTGCCCCCCTCTTCGGAAACGGAGAGGGGGGAACTGACGCCTCGCGCGCACACGGCTCCCCCTCTCCGTTTACGGAGAGGGGGCTGGGGGGTGAGGTTAGAACTATCGTTAGCCACTCGTTCGGTTCCCATAACCGATAGCGAGCCTTCAAGATTGCCGAGTTGGATGCAAAGGATGTCGTCGGCGGGGACGCCGACGCTACGCAAAGCACGTTCGTAGCGTCGGCGTCCTCGCCGACGACATCCTGCGCAGCGTCGGCGTCCGCGCCGACGCCCTGCGCCTCAACCGCTGACACAAGCCGCGCCCGCCTGCCTCGCGCATGCAGCCAGCCCAGCGCATAGTACGCTTCCTGTGAGTCGCGTAGGAGCAGAATCTCCTTATGCGGCGGCGGGAGTTCATGCGTGCGCGTTTCCAGCTCGGCAAGCGGGATGTGGACTGCCCCTGCCCGCGCCCGACTCACGCTCAGATACGCGGTTTGAATCAGCACGACTCATGAGCATACCTGTCGGCAGGTATACTTGCGGGCGATGCGAATTGCCCATCTCAGCGATGTGCATTTAGGCTATCGCGCCTACAGCCGCACGAACGAACACGGCGTCAATCAACGCGAGGCGGATGTGATGAAGGCGTTCCGAACCGCCCTGCGCGCGATTTTGCAGGCGACGCCCGACCTGATTGTGATTACAGGCGACCTGTTCCACACCGTGCGCCCGTCCAACAACAGCCTGATTATGGCGTACAAGTTCCTGCTTGACCTGCAAACTCAGCGCAGGGGCGCGCCGTTGGTGATTATCGCGGGCAACCACGAAACGCCGCGCGTGGTGGAAAGCGGCTGCATCCTCGCCCTGCTGACGCATATTCCTGGGGTGCAGGTCGTGTACGACCAGATTACACAGCTGGAGCTGCCTGCGCTGAACGCCAGTTTGCTCTGTATCCCCTCACGCGGCGTCGGCGAGATCGAGCAGCGTATCCTGGAGCCGAACCCGAACTTCCGCTGGAACTTGCTGCTGCTGCACGGCTTGCTGGAGGGCGTGACGCCCTTCGCTTTAGAGCGTCCCATCAACAAGCAGAAAATCGTGCGCGAGGAGTGGGACTATATCGCGCTGGGCGACTGGCATCTCTACACGCAGGTCGCGCCCAACGCCCTCTATTCAGGCGCAACCGAATTCACCAGCACGAATATCTGGGAGGAGGCGGGTAAGCCGAAGGGCTGGATTCTGTATGACGCCGCGACGCGCACGCACGAGTTTCGTGAAGTGCCCACCCGTCCCGTGTATGACCTGACGCCCATCGACGCGGGGGAACTTACCGCCGCCGAACTGAACGAGGCGATCGAGTCGCGGGCAAACGCCCTTGAAAACTTCGAAGGCGCGATTGTGCGCCAGCGAATTTACAATCTGTTCCCCGAACTGCGTAGCCAGATCGACGGCGAGCTGATACGGGAACTCAAGACGCGGGCGTTGCACTATCATTTAGACCCGCGCCCGCCGCGCGTCGGCTTTCGCCCCGGACAGGCGACCCCTGCGAACGGCGATGCGGAAGAGGCGCGCCTGACCCTCGTGGACGAGTGGCGACTGTTCGCCCGCAACTATCCACTGCCCGCCGACATCGACCGCGAGGCGTTTATCGAACTGGGCGCGCGCTATCTGGAAGGGGGCGAGTCGTAAGGTAAACTAACCGCTGAGGTGGCGAGCGATATGGCGAAGGTTCTGGAGAAACCCACGCGGCGCAAACGCAAAATGACTGAGGCGGAATTCATGCGCCTGCCCGACGACGGGCGCAAATATGAATTGGTCGATGGGGAGGCAAAGGAAGTGCCTGCAAGTGTGAAGCATGATGTGATTGGCGCCAATCTAATCGTGCGACTGGGCGGTATCGTGCGTCAAGTAGCGTATCTGGCAAGCTCGCAAGCAGGTTTTCGGATGAATTCTGGCAACATTCGCGCGCCGGATGTCTCGGTTATTTTCAAACAAAGCCTCCCTGAGGGCAAGCTGCCTGACGGTTTCGGCGATCGCGCGCCCGATCTCGCCATCGAAATCGTTTCTCCAAATGAAGATATGCCCGACCTGATGCGCAAAATTGGCGAATACTTCGAATCGGGCGCAAAGCAGGTCTGGCTGCTGTTTCCTGAACGCAAGCGGGTCATCGTCTATGACTCGCCGTTTGAGCAGACCGTCCTGAATGAGAACGACACGCTCACCACGCCGCTCATTCCTGAGTTCCGCGCGCGCGTAGGGGATTTATTTGAAGTGGAGTAGCTCCCGCTGATGCAGGAGACCCTGATTCGTTTCTGGGAGCGTCAAAGCGACGCGATTCTCAAGAGCGCGTTGCAGGTCGCGCTGATTATCGCGCTGGTGATTGTGGCGCGGTGGCTGGGTGGGCGCGTTATTCTGCTCATCACCCGCGCGCTCACCAGTAAAATCGAAATCTCCGAACGCCGACAGGCGCAAATCAAGACCATCGGCGCGCTGCTCAATAGCCTTTTGGGGTATGTGTTGCTGTTCGTCGGACTGCTTAGCATTCTGGGCGCGCTGGGGGTGAATCTGGGACCGGTGCTGGCGACAGTGGGCGTCACGGGGCTGGCGGTCAGCTTCGGCGCGCAGCAGCTGGTGCGCGATGTGATTAACGGCTTCTTCATTCTCGTGGAAGATCAGTTCACAGTGGGCGAGGAAGTGACCATCGACGGCGTCCACGGTACGGTGGAGACGATGGGCATGCGCATCACCCGCATTCGGGACGATCAGGGACGGCTGGTGACCTTCGCGAACAGCAGCATTACTCGTGTAATCAACCACAGTCGGGGCAAGGCAGCGATTAGCGTCGAGGTGGGCGTCGCAGCGGAGTACGGACTGACCGCAGCGCGAGAGTGGCTCAAGGAGACCGTCTGCCTCTTCCGCCACCCTGCGCTGCAGGGCGAGCTGGAGGTAGCGGGACCGCGCACGCTGGACACGGCGCGCTATATTTTCCAGATTCGGGGGCACGCGCTCCCGTCGCAAGCAGACGCCGTCGCCGACGCCCTGCGCGAGCATCTGCTCCTGCAGGCGAAGGCGGACGGAGTCCCAATCAGCTGACACGAGGCGATTCTGGCAGGAATCTGGCTCAGGATCCCGAACTTCCCCCTCAGGAGGGAGAAAATGCTGATTACCACACTGCCCGAAGTGCCCGGCTACCGTATCGTGAAGGTGCTGGGCGTTGTGAAAGGGAACACAGTGCGAGCGACCCATTTGGGCAAAGATTTTCTGGCAGGATTGCGCCAGCTGGTGGGCGGCGAGCTAAAGGAGTATACAGAGATGCTCTCCAACGCGCGGGCGGAGTCGGAACGACGGATGATGGAAGAGGCGGCGCGACTGGGCGCGAACGCCGTGGTGAATGTACGGTTCGTGTCGGGCAATATCACACAAAATTCCGCCGAGATTCTGGTGTACGGCACGGCGGTCGTCGTGGAGCCGATTCAGGGAGAGGGGTAGATGCGTTTGCAGGGGCGAGTGGCATGGATTACGGGCGCAGCGCAGGGGCTGGGCGAGGCGTTAGCGCATCGGCTCGCTCAGGAAGGCTGTGTCGGGCTTGCGCTGAGCGATATTCAGACCGAGAAACTAAACGCTGTCGCCCACGCAATTCGCGCCCAACATCCCCACTGCGAAACGCTCGCTCTGCCCTGCGACATTCGCCGCGAGCAGGAAGTGGTGGACACGGCGCTGCAAATCGCCCGGCGATTTGGCAGGCTGGATATTCTCGTGGCGAACGCGGGCGTGATTCACTCCGCCGAGCTGACCGAGATGACGCTGGAGCAATGGCAGTGGCAGATTGAGGTGAACCTGACGGGCTACTTCCTGTGCGCACGCGAGGCGGCGAAACTGATGAAGCAAGCGGGCGGCGGCGCGATTATCCAGATTAACTCCAAGTCGGGGCTGAAGGGGAGCTACAAGAACTGCGCCTACGCCGCGAGCAAGTTCGGCGGGATTGGGCTGACCCAAAGTATCGCGATGGACTTAGCCCCTTACGGGATTCGGGTGAACGCGGTGTGTCCGGGCAACCTGCTCGATTCGCCGATGTGGCAGGAGACGCTGTTTGAGCAGTACGCGCGGAAGTGGGGACTGCCTGAAGAGGCGATTCGTCGGTATTACGAGGCGCAGGTTCCGCTGGGGCGCGGCTGTAGTTATGACGATGTGGCGAACCTCGTGGTGTTCCTGGCGTCGGACGAGGCAAGCTACATCACAGGCGAGGCGTATCGGGTGGCGGGAGGGCAGCTCTGATCCGTATTCAGTGTCCACGCTCCGCAAGTCTGAGGGGTATACTTAGCGCGGGAGGCAGTTTATGCAGTCGCTCCGAGAACGCTATGTAGTGGACGAGCACGGGCAGCGCGTAGCGGTATTGCTGGAACTGGAAGTCTACCAGCAACTCTTAGAGGCGCTGGAGGAGTTAGAAGCGATTCGCGCCTACGATGCTGCGAAGCAATCGGGTGAGACGCCCATCCCTCTCGAGCAAGCCCTCCGCGAAATTGAACAAAGCCGAGAATGAGTTATGATGTCAATATTCTGCCACGCGCTCAGAAGCAGTTAATGAAACTACCTCGCGAGGTCTATGAGCGTGTCCGCGAGGCTCTTCAGGCGTTGGCGGATGAGCCGCGCCCTCATGGTTGTCTGAAGCTCACGGGGCGCGAGGGCTGGCGTATTCGTGTGGGCAAATATCGCGTTATCTATGAGATTGACGACGATAACCGAACTGTGACCATCCTCGACATCGGGCATCGCAGGGATGTTTACCGAGAGTAGGCAGCTTTTGTGGTTGGGCGGGAAGCTCCCCTGAATTAGATTGTCCGCCCACTGTGCTGTTCGCCTGCTAAGGGTTGTTTTCTCGGAGCGCGCACTCCAGATGCACCCAGCCGTAGCCGCGCTGAGGGGTTATTGGCTGCCCTTGCAGGATTGGGCGGGCGCAGGCGTAGCAGAAGCCGCGATAGCGCGCCTCAATCACACGCCGGGCGGCGCGCTGCTCGCGGTCGCGACAGCCTACATGCACCCAGTCGCCCCAGCGGGGGTGGCGCGTGATGGCGTCGCCTGGGTTAATCGGCGCGCCGCACCCGGTGCATGTCTCCCGGTAGCGCGCGCGGATGATGCGCGGGGGCGGTTCGCGTCGCGGAACGAGACGCTCAGTCGCCTGCACGGGAGGAAGCGTCTGCACAGGCGCACGGGGTTCTGGCTCCTCGACCTGAAATGATTCGCGCAGGCTCTCTAACAGTTGGCGCAGCGTTTCCTGATAGCCGCGGCGGGGCGGTTGCGCCACAGACGCAGGCTGCGTGGGAGCGGGGTTTGCGCCGTTGTTCTCGCGCAAACGCTGATTCTCTTGCCAGCGGCGGTTAATCGGTATCGGCTTCGCCATCGTTCAGCTCCCTCGCGGGGCGGGAATCGGTTTCCCGCGTCGGTTGCGCCTGCTTCGGCGCGGGAGGTAGCCCTGCAGCCCGTATAATCCCTGCCCCAGCAGGCTGTCGGGATGCTCCGAGCAGAGCAAGCAGTTCGGGTTGCGCTCGGCGCGGGCAGGAAACGCCTGCTGCTGGAGCAGGTCGTAATACACATACGGCTGCACAGGCGCGCACCCTGTGGCTAATTTTACCAGTTCCCACGCCAGCAGGTTCCCCACGACGCCGTTGAGGAACACCACTTGCGGGTTCGGGATCGCTTCGCCCTGAATGTAGCCGCCGCGGATGGAGAGTTCGCGCTGGTGGGGGGTAAGCTGCTCCTCCACGCTCTGGCGGACGCCGCGCTCCACGCAGGCGATGCAGGCGGTTTCGCCTGGCAGGATGAGCTGCACCTGCCCGCCGCCCTGCGCAATCCTCCCGTTCTCGCTGCGCACCCCCACACCTGCGTCCAGATAGGGAATCAGGGCGCACATCGCGACGGTGTTCAGGTACTGACGCACGACCGCGCTGTCCACCGCGCCGACAATCACATCGCAGCCGAGCAGCTGGGCGAGTGTCTGAGGCGTGCGGGCGTCGCAGGGGATGGGAACGATTGTGCGCATTTCAGGTGGGCGAGCGCGATTGAGCCGTTGCGCCAGCGCGCGCACTTTCCGCCAGCCGCGCTGCGCCTGCGCATAACTCGCCCCCACTACCCGATTCAGGTTGCTCGGCTCCAGCCGATCGGGGTCGATCAGCAAGATCTGTCCGACGCCTAACAGCGCGAGCGCGTTCGCAATCTGCGAGCCTAAGCCGCCTGCGCCCACCAGCGCGACGCGCAGGCTACTCAGAATCGCCTGCCCCTCCGCCCCAAACGCGCGAATCTGACGGTCATACACGGTCTGTTCCGCCCTCTCGAGCCAGAGCGGTTTCTGTCCCGTGCCGTAGCGCGTTTCGAGGGGCGCGCTGAGGATGCGCAGACGCACTATCGGCGCGATGCGCTGTCGCTGATAGTCCCAGAACCGCCCCTCGAAGCTCATATCGTTGCCGAACACGAGGCTGCCGTGCCGAAACGGGGGCGACATGCTCTGTGTGGTCTGGAACTTCAGCAGGTCGCTGCGGTCGTCGATAGCCGAGAAGCGCGGGGTCGCGCTCCACGGATGGGTATGCGCCTCCAGCAGGCTATAGCCCTCGCGAGCGCAGCGCACGAGCAGGCTATGCACGAACTCCGGGCGCGTTTCGACAAGGCTGTGCGTGCGGTGGGCGTAGGCGTCTTCAGGGACGGGTACGACCTCCCGCGCGAGGAACACCACGCGCGACTCGCTCTCCAGCGTCCGACAGAGCAGGAAACACTTGGTCTCCACGCTGCAGTCGGCGAGCAGGGTCGCGCGCAAACGCGTCCACAGCGCGTGAGAGAGCCGAACCTCGCCAATCATCGGAACGGGTCGTCGTCTTCGATTACAAAATCGTCGAGGTCGTCGTCATCCTCCAGTGTGAATAAAACGAACTCTTCCGGATTGCGTTTCCATCGCTTGAGCGCGCCGCGAATCAGTTCGCACACGCTGAGCAGGGAGTGCCCCATCAGGGGGTTGGCAGCGGGCTTCCAGCTGTGGATATGCAGGCAGCACGCCGTCCAGCCTTTCATCTGAGGCGGGGCGTCCGCCAGCGGACTGGCGCGGTTGGGGTCGAAGCGGGTCTCGTTATAAAACACATGGCTCGGTTTCCTGCCATCGGCGAGGCGCAGGTTGTCGTCGACATAGAACCAGTCGGGCGGTGTCTGCGGGTAGTTCGGCGGCAGCAGGATTAGCACATCGGTTCGCTCGTAGTTATAGCCGGGCGGCAGCGGGAAGTCCTTGACGACCACCCAGCTGCCGTCTTCGTCGTCGTAGTCCGCGCTCTTGGTTTGCGAGTAGCGCGCCGCCGCGAGCGCGACCTCATACGCAATCCGCTGGAGCCGCGCGTTCATGGCTTAGAACGCCCCATCCTCCCAGCGCGGCAGTCGCTCGATGGACGGAACCCGCTCCAGAATCTCGTCGGGCGTGGGCAGCGGCGCGTCCAGCACCATCGGGTCGTTCTCCGTGTTGGGCAGCACGGGCTTCAGCGTAATCTCGAACTCGGTGTCGTTAATGCGTACCTTCTCCTTGACTGTGGTTGCGTTTGCCATCGTGATTTACCCCCAGTGTCGTCAGATACTGCAATTATACCCCAAACGCCCTGAAAAAGTTTCCAGTTTGCCCTGCAGGGTATAATCCTTATCGGAGGCGAAACCTTATGCAAAATGGCAACGGCACTATCCGCACCATCCGTTTGAAGGTGCGTCGGCAGGATGGACCGAACCAGAAGCCGTACTGGCAAGAGTTCAGCCTGCCCTATCGCCCGAACATGAATGTAATCTCCTGTTTGATGGAGATTCAGCGCAACCCCGTCGACAGCAGCGGGCGCGCCGTCTCCCCTCCTGCATGGGAAGCCGCCTGCCTGGAGCAGGTGTGCGGCACATGCACGATGGTGGTGAACGGCATGGTGCAGCAATCCTGCGCCGCGCTCATCGATCAGGTGGGCGTGCACAAGGGGGATACTATCGAGGTCACCTTAGAGCCGATGAGCAAGTTCCCCGTTGTGCGCGACCTGATTGTCGATCGCAGTCGGATGTTCGAAGCGCTAAAGAAGCTGCAGGCGTGGGTGCCGATGGACGGTTATCATGACCTTGGCCCCGGACCGCGCGTGGACGACGCGACGCGCGAGCTGCGCTATGCGTTCGCGCGGTGCATGACCTGCGGCTGCTGCATGGAGGCGTGCCCGCAGTATAACGAGCATTCCGCGTTTATTGGGCCCGCCCCGATTGCGCAAGCGAAGTTATTTAACCTGCACTACGCGGGCGCGACGCTGGCGAACGAGCGGCTGGAGGTGCTGACGGGTCCCGAGGGCATCACGGGCTGCGGGAATGCGCAGAACTGTGTGAAGGTGTGTCCGAAGGGCATTCCGCTCACCCGCGCGATTGCCGAGCTGCACCGCGACACGACCATCTATCGCCTGAAGAAGTGGCTGGGGATTATTCCCGATAAACTGGTGGGCGAGGGCGCGGAATAATGCGCATCTTAGTCACCAACGACGACGGCGTGTACGCCGAGGGGATTCGCGTGCTGGCGCAGCGGCTGAAGCCCCTCGGCGAGGTATTTATTGTTGCGCCCGACCGCCCGCGCAGCGCGACAGGGCACTCCATTACCCTGCACAAGCCCTTGCGCCTGCATCGGATCCACCTGCCCGATGGCTCGATTGCCTACGCCACGAACGGCACGCCGACGGACTGCGTGACGCTCGGCGCACACGCCGTGCTGAACCATCGGGTCGACCTCGTGGTGTCGGGCATCAACGCTGGTCCGAACCTCGGCTGGGATTTGACCTATTCGGGCACGATTGCAGCGGCGATCGAGGGCGCGATTCACGGGATTAACGCGTTTGCGGTCTCGCTGGCGGCGGAGGAGGTGCTGCCGTTAGCCCGCGCGGAGGCGACCAACGAGCCGTTCCAGAGCGAGCTGCCCCCAATGCACTATGAGACCGCCGCGCTCGCCGCGCTGAACATCGCCCGTCTGCTGCGCGAACATCCTCTGCCAGAGCATACCTTTCTGAATGTGAATGTGCCGAACCTGCCGATTCACGAGATCAAGGGCTACCAGATTACCGCGCTCGGCAGGCGACAGTACGCGGATCGAATCGAGTCGCGCGTCGACCCCGCAGGACGCCCCTACTACTGGCTCAGCGGCAGCCTGGTGGAAGAGCGCGACCAGCCGGGCACGGATGTCTACGCCGTCGCGCACGGCTATGTGTCGATTACGCCTGTGCATTTGGACTTCACGGCGTACAACCTGCTAAAGCCGATGCAAGAGTGGCTGAGTAAGTTGCGTTTGATTATGGATGGGGATTAAGTGTTTTCGGGCGCGCTGGAAACCGTTCGCGCCTGCTCGATGAACGCTTCCAATGTGGGCGCGTCCAGCGCAGCGTCGAAGAGCGTTTCCAAGGCAGGCGCATCCGAGATTGCTTCAACCAGTTGCTGCGCCGCCTTCGCAGCCTCTCCGAAACGACGGCTCAGGGCGCGCATAATCGTTCTCCTGAG
>CAYYCA010000001.1:18990-31378 GCA_964470265.1 uncultured Fimbriimonadales bacterium
GCGCATAATCGTTCTCCTGAGGGTTTCCACCTGTCCTTCGGCAAGCCCCTTCTCGTGTCCCTCAGCAAGTCCCTTCTCGATTGCGCGCCGCTCCAGCCGCGACACGAACGGCGTCTTCCGACGACGCTTATACTCCTCCACCAGTTCGTCCACCTGACGCTCCAGAGTCTCTGGCAACATAAGCACCCACTCCAGCAAGCGCAGAATCTGAGCCTGCTGATTATGAGTATACCCGTACTCCATCATCAGCGCAATCATTTGCTTGCGCGCCTCGAATCGGGCGTCTATGTTTCCCTCCGTTTCCATCGCCTTTCGAAACGCCAGCAACATCAGCGCGGCAGGATTTCTGCGCTTCGCCCGCTCGGTCAGGTATCGCTCGTCCATCTCCAGCAGCTTCACCGTGTGGAACTGGAAGTCAAGGCGCGTGCCAGGCAGTTCACGCACATAACGGTCGGGACGCCAGTTCGGGTTCTTGTCGGCGTAGATGACGATACACACGATGTCGGTACGCAACTCCAACCACGCGCGGGCGTAATAGGCGAATACGCGCTCTTCCATCTTCGTTGCAAACTGCGACTGAGCCTCCAGGTGAATGTGGACGCCGCGAGGTTCGCCGTTTTTGAGCCACACGCGGGCAAGGCGGTCGGGGTAAAGCTTGCCCGTTTCGCTTTGCGGAGAAAGGCGGCGGAGTTCAGCGTCCACAAACTGGGGTCGGCGCTTCCAGTCAATCATCGCGTAGAGTTCGGGCAGGATGAGCTTGATAAGCTGGCGGAAGAAGACCGTAATAAACTCCTTCCATGGGCTATCATAGTCCACGCGCGCTTGCTCCCGCGGCTCCATAGCAGGCTAATTCGCACATGGACAAACTTTCCCTGCCAGAGGATTAGCCACATTATGGAACAATCCTTCTGTATGCGGCAGGTGGATGTGCTGGTGATTGGCAGTGGACCCGCGGGGCAGCGCGCGGCGATTCAGGCGGCGAAACTCGGACGCAGCGTCGCGATTGTCGAGCGACAGACCAGCCTCGGCGGGGTATGCATCAACACGGGCACCATTCCCAGCAAAGCGTTGCGCGAGGCAATCCTGCAACTCACGGGCAAACGAAGCGGACTGTATCACGAAACCGCCGCGGGAATCCCCAGCGACCTGACCATTCAGGATTTAGTGGCGCAGTGCCAGCACATCATTCGCACTGAGCAGGCGGTGATTCGCGAGCATCTGCAGAAAAACGGCGTGCAGATGCTCTGGGGCAACGCCTATTTTGAGGACGAACACACCGTGCGCGTGATTCAGCCGACGGGGCACGAGGTAGTGCGCGCCGAGGCGATTATTCTGGCGGTCGGTACGGTTCCTGCGCGCCCGCCACATATCCCCTTCGATGACCAGCGGGTGGTGGACAGCGACTCGTTTCTGCGACTGCCGCGCCTGCCGAAGAGCCTGATTATCGTGGGCGGCGGGGTGATTGGCGTGGAGTATGCCTGCATGATGAACCTGCTGGGAGTGCGCGTGATTCTGGTGGAGGCGCGCCAGCGACTGCTCGATTTCGTGGATACAGAGATTAGCGAGGCGTTGCAGTATCACATGCGCTCGGCGGACATCACGCTGCGACTGGGCGAGCAGGTAAGCCAGGTGCAGATTCTGCCCTGCGGACTTGTGGAGGCGACTTTGGCGAGCGGCAAGCACCTGCGCGCGGAGGCGTTGCTCTACTGCATCGGGCGGCAGGGCGCGACCGCCACACTGGGGCTGGAGAAAATCGGACTGGAGCCTGACTCGCGCGGGCGACTGCAGGTCAACGAGCGGTTCCAGACGGCGGTTCCCCATATCTACGCGGTAGGAGATGTGATTGGCTTCCCTGCGCTGGCAAGCACCTCGATGGAGCAGGGGCGCGTCGCAGCGTGCCACGCCTGCGGCGAACCCGTCGAGCAGAGCTGCCCGCTGTTCCCCTACGGAATTTACACCATCCCTGAAATCGCGATGGTGGGCAAGACGGAGACGCAACTCACGGCGGAGGGCGTGCCCTACGAGGCGGGCGTGGCGCACTATCGCGAAACCGCGCGGGGACAACTGCTCGGCGATACGCACGGCATGCTCAAAATGCTCATCCACGAGGAGACGCGCGAGATTCTTGGGGTACACGCCATCGGCGCGGGCGCAACGGAACTGATTCACATCGGGCAGGTGGCGATTGCCTTCCACGCCACAGTGGACTACTTCCTGAAGGCGATTTTCAACTATCCGACGCTCGCCGAATGCTACAAAATCGCCGCGCTGAACGGCAGCAACAAGCTCCGCCTGCTGCAGCATGAGGTGAAAGCGCAGCTGCGCGTGGCGTAGTCATACCAACCGGAGGTTCAAGTGGCGCATATCATCGGCGGGACGCCGACGCTACGCGCGTAGCGTCAGCGTCCCGCCGACGACACAATCCGCGCAGAAATGCTTAAGGATTCGGCGGCGACTGATTGCCGTCCTTCTTTTCGTCTTTCTTCTCGTCCTTCTTGCCGCCCTGCTGTTGCTGATCGCGCTTCATCGCCTTGTCCCACTGCTCCTGCAGGTTCTTAGGCAGCGCGTTGCGGATTTCCTGCAGCATCTGCTGGTTGACCTCCTGCAGGCGGCGCGAGCGCTGGTCAGGCGTGAGCGAGGTGTCGTTCGTAATCTGCTGGCGAATCTGGTTGTAGCGCTGCACAATTTCGCGGATTTTCTCCATCTGTTCGGGCGTTAGGCGCATATTCGCCAGACTGCCGAGCGCAGGCGACTGCTCCTCCAGCAACGCCTCGAACTGCTTGAGCTGTTCCTCGTTGAGAACGGTGCGGATGAGGCGCACATACTCCTCGCGCGCCTGGCGCAGGCGCACAATACGCTGCTCAGAGGTCAGCGAGGTGTCGCGTCGAATCTGCTCACTGCGGTCGTTGTATTGCTTCCAGAGTCCCTCAATACGGGCGCGTTGCTCCTCATTCAAGTTCAATCGGGTCGCCAGATTGGCGGGCGTCAGCACATCGCCGCGCGTGGGGGTAGGCTGCGCTTGCACAGTGGGTCCCTTAGAATCTTTCTCTACGGGCGTTTCCTGCGCCCACGACGGCGTGAGCGTCGCCAAAGCCAGGGTTACCAAGAACATGCCTAATTGCTTCATAACGGTCTCCTCCTGTCGGGACGGTCTCCCCTCAAAGTATACCACAGTTTTAGACGCCCTGCGCGGGCGCGCGTGTTGCGAACTTCGATTGGGGTAAAATCGTATAACTACTGATGGCGCTGGAACGAACGGCTTCGACGGGGTCTCCGCCTCCGATTGCAGCGTATGGGGCAGTGTGGTTGCTGACGCTGGCGAGTATGCTGGTGGTGCAGTTCGCGCGGGTGACGGAATTCTCCATTGTACCGTTCCTCGTGCTGCTGACGGTAGGAACGATTTTCAGCGCGTGGGTAAGCCGCTTCCCCCTTTCCGAGAATACGCGGTTCGTATTGGGAGTGATCGACGGCGCGCTGGCGTTCCTGTGCTTGACAGGGCAGTCCTACCTCAACGGTTTAGTTGGGCTGGGCACGGACACCGCGATTGAGACCTACTTGAGCCTCTCGTTTTTATGGTATCTGTGTTTGCGCAGCGCGCTGATGGTCTCGATGAGTTCGCTGGTGTTCCAGAGCGTGCCTGCACTGGCGTTGTTCGGGCTGATTGCGACCTACATGCTGGCGACGCAGATTCTGTGGCTGTTCGCGCTGATGTTGCTGGCGATGCTGTTTTTGATGCTGGCAAGCCATCGGCTGGAGTGGGGGCGCACGGAGCGTCTGGAGACGGGCTATGCGCTGCGCACAGTGTTCGCGACGAGCGCGTTTACGGGAATCGCCGCGTTTCTGATTACACCGCTGATTGCGCTCACGGCGGGGCAGCTCATCTCCACCATCGTGGTGGGGATGCCATTTCGTGCGAATATGCGCTCTACGCCCTCCGCCGAGATGCCGCCTGAGCTGCAGGCAGGCGCGGGCGCAGTCGCCTTGAGCAAGATGGAAGTGATGCGCGTGCATCTCGAAGGGGAAGCTCAGCCGTCTTACCTGCGCATAGAGTCCTATAACTATTATACGGGACGCGGCTGGAATCGGGGACGCATATGGTATGAGGAGATGCTCAGCCCGCGCGAGGGGGTCTTTGCGCCGGCGTATCCACCGGGTTACTCAGTTGACCCGCCGCCTTCCCAGCGGGTCACGGCGACGATACGGCTGAGTAGCGGCTGGCATCGGAACCTCTATCTGCCAGGCTACCCCCTGGAAATAGAAGCCCCGCTGAGCCGTCTTCACCTTGTGCGTCCTGTGAGCGCGGTTGTGAGCCGTGACCCGCTCGGCGCAGGCGAGCGCTACACGGTAAAAGCGTATTGGCCCACAGAGAACCCCCGAACTTTGCGCAACGCCCCGCCTTCCCCGTCGCACTTCCCCACCCCATTCCGCCCCGCTGTTCAGCTCTCTCGGAATACGTTCCGTCCCCAACTGGCGGAGCTGGCTCAACAGCTCACGCGCGACGAACCCACTCAGTACGACAAGGTGATGGCGCTCGTGCGCTATATCGAGCGGAACACGGCGTACAACCTGAATGTGGAGGCGTATCCCCCCGATGTCGATGTGGTGGAACATTTCCTGTTTGAGGCGAAGCAGGGCTATTGCGTAGAGTTCGCCACGGCGCTGGCGGTGCTGTGTCTGCACGCCGACATTCCCGCACGGGTCGCTTCGGGGTTCATTTTGCAGGAACGCGACCCTGACACAGGCGAATACATCGTGCGCGAGGAGCATCGCCATCTGTGGACAGAGGTCTTTTTTGAGGGGATCGGTTGGGTCGCCTTTGACGCCACGCGGAATGCGCCTGTGATTAACGCCGACCCGCAGGCTGCGCAGCAGGCGGATGAAGCGACTCACCAGGCGCGTCGGCGGTGGCTACAGCGCGCGCTGGACGCGCTGATTGGCGCGATGGCGCTGGCGATGCTCTATCTGCTGGTCGCGCCGCGTCTGGGCTGGACGCGCCCGACGCCTGTCCATCGGGCGCAGCGGCTCTATCAGCGGCTCGTGTTCGCGCTGCGCCTGATGGAGGTCGCGCCGCCTACTGTGGGGCAGACCCCACGCGCCTATCTGCAGCAAGCCGCCGACCGTTTGCGTCAACAGGGCAGCGACGCCGCGCCCTTGCTGGACGCCCTGACGCCCGCACTGGTGGAATACTTCTACGCCGCGCCTCAACGCCGCGCCGCGCTGGAACCAGAAGTCGCTCAGCTTACGGCGCGCGTGCAGCGCCAAATCCTGCAGGAACTCGGCATGGCGCGGCTTATCTTAAGGCTGATTAATCTGGGACGGCAAAAGCTCTATGGCGGTTAAGAAATACGGGGAACTCAAGGCGAGCGATTGGCGCACGCCAGCGACGGTCTACCTGCTGGAAGGAGAGGAGCCTGTGCTGCAGCGCGAGTTTCTGACGCAGCTGCGTTGCGCCCTGCACATCGCGCCGAACAGTATCGACGAGGCGGTTTTGGACGCCCGCGAAACGCCCGTCGCCGCGCTTGGGGGGACAATCCAGACAATCCCGATGGAAGCGGAGCGACGGCTGGTCATCCTGCACGCCGTCAACCGCTACAGCGCGGGGGATTTGCAGAGCCTCGCGCGCCTCGTGGAGCAAATCCCGCCATTCGCCTGCCTCGTGCTGCTGCCCAGCGCTACTGACGAGAGCGAGAGCGCGAAAGCCGCGTGGAACGCGCTCGTGAAAGCCGTCGAGAAACACGGGATGGTCGTCAAGCTGACCGCGCTCACGGGCGCGACGCTCACCCGACGCCTCATCGAGATGGCGCAGGAAGCGGGTAAACGCCTGCGCCCCGAAGACGCGGAGTATTTACAAACTCTTGTCGACGGCGTCGCCGACCGCGCCCTCGCCGAACTGGAGAAGGTGATTCTCTTTGTGGAACCCCACAGCGAGATTAGCCGTCTGGATATCGATATGGTCGTTGCCCCTTCTCAGCAGGCGCAGGTGTTCAAACTGGTCGATTCAGTGGTGGCGCGCGACGCGCGGGCGGCGATTCAGCAGCTGCGCCTGATGTTTCAATCGGGAACCCGCGCCGAGGAGACCGCTATGAAAACCCTCGGGCTGATTGCCCGTCAGTACCGACTGCTCTGGGGCGTGCGCACGCTGCTGCAGTCCCAGCAGCCCGTCAAGCAGCCGAACCGAATCAGCAACGAGATTGCCCAGAAGCTGCCCAAAGACCCTGATGTGTTGCAGACGCTCACTCGACAGCCGTTCCTTCAGGAGCGGCTGCTGAAACAGGCGGAGCGACTGAGCCTCGCGCAGCTCTGCGCGGCGTTCCACGCGATCGAAGAAGCCGACCTCGCGCTCAAAGGGCTGCGTCCCAGTGTGAACGCCGCCGAAATTATGGAAAGACTCATTATCAGGCTCACTACGGACGGCGAGCCAGCGCGGCCGTCTTACTCACAAGGAGGTTAGCATCTGTGGCGAAGCGTGTGGCGGAAAATCCGATAATCACGCCTGAAATGGTGACGCCTTCAGAACCCAATCTGGAGGTCATCGGCGCGTTCAACCCGGGCGCGACGCGATTCGGCGATGAAATCATCTTGCTGTTGCGCGTGGCGGAACGACCGATTCTGGACGATCCTGATCTCGTGGGCGTGCCTGTGCTGAACCTGAACAGTTCCAGCTCGAATCGGTTGGAGATTCTGACCTTCCCGCGCCACTCGCCGTTGACCGACCTGAGCGACCCACGCGCCGTGACCTATGAGGGGCGTACTTATCTCAGTTCCATTTCGCATCTGCGTCTTGCCCGCAGTAAGGACGGCATCCACTTCACGGTCGACGAGACGCCTACCCTGTTCCCTGAAACGAAATATGAAGAGTACGGCATCGAGGACTGCCGGATTACGCAGATTGACGGCGTGTATTATGTCTCCTATACGGCGGTCTCGCGCTATGGCATCTGCGTCGGCATTGCCAGCACGGAGGACTTCAAAAACTTCAAGCGACTGGGACTGATTCTGCACCACGAGAACAAGAATGTGACGCTGTTCCCGCGCAAGGTGAAGGGGCGTTATGTGGCGATGCACCGCACGGCGTCGTCGGCGTTCAACGGACCGAATATGTGGGTCGCCTATTCGCCCGACCTGCTGCACTGGGGCGACCATCAGTTCCTGATGGCGCCGCGCATTCACCACTGGGATTCGAGGCGCATCGGGGCGGGCGCGCCGCCCGTGGAAACGCCTGAGGGCTGGCTAATTGTGTATCACGGCGTGAACGCGAAAGACGGCTACTGCGCAGGCGTCGCCCTGCTCGACCTGGACGAACCACATAAAGTCATCTGCCGTTCGCACGAGCCGCTGATTGCCCCCTCGGAAGACTACGAGGTAAGCGGCTTTTTCGAGCGCGTCGTGTTCCCCACGGGGCTAACGCCGATGGACGACGGGCGCTGGATGGTCTATTATGGCGTGGCGGATCGTTCCGTCGCTGTCGCCGAGACGACGATGGACGAACTGCTCGCAGTAGCAAAGGGAGAGCTGATGCTGGCGGGACGGTAGGGGCGTATGCCAATCGGGATTCAGATGTCGTGAATCGTCGGCGGGACGCCAACGATTTGTGCCACTTGAACACGCGATTGGTATTATAACCCAAGTTGCTACCTATTCATTTTGAGCAAGCGAGATTCCTCGCTCCGCTCGGAACGACAAAGCGGTTGTTGCAAAAATGAGCTTGTCATTCCGAGCCGAAGGCGAGGAATCTCAGGGAGTGCTTCGTACCTCTTCAAGCTTGGGAACCCCCTCCGTTAGGTTCCCCCTACTGCGTAGGGGGAACCGAGCCGCTTTTCGGTTCCCCTCGCGGAGCGGGGGGAACCTTACGGAGGGGGACAGCCGCGTTGAACCCAAGCGTTGTACCCTTGTCAGGGGGAGGTAAGGCGGTCGATGGAGCAGAACCAGAGCTGGTTCGATGCTATCGAGACAGTGCAGTTCCGAGATTACCCATGACCCTTTTTGGGGTATACTCTCTTCACGGGGGAAACCATGTCAGAAATAACGGAACTGACTCTGGAAGAGCGCGTGGCGCGTCTGGAGCAAGAGGTAGCGGAGCTGAAGCAAGCGAGACCGCGCGTGCGGTTCAGTGAACCGCCGCGCTTGGCGTTTCGCTTACTTCGAAAATCGCTGGGCATAGACCGCATTCCAGCTGAAGAGCTTCCAAGCTTTGAAGAAGCGCGCCGTATCTTATCGGAAGGTTTGCCTGAAAACTGGGCGAGCCGAGAGATTATTCGCATGCGGGAAGAGGAATGAAACATTACTACTTAGATCCCAGCGCGTGGAGTAAGCGATACATTACAGAAACAGGGAGTGAACTTGTCAACACGCTCTGGGAAGAAATTCGCGCGAGTGAGGCGTCTGCGTACTGTCACTGGCTCGGATTTACAGAAGTGATATCGGTACTACTACGTCGCCGCAACGCGGGACAAGTTCCCATTCAACAATATGCGCCGATGCAGATACAATTTGAAAAGGACTGCGAATTCATAAACTGGTTAGAGATTGACTGGGAACTGGTGCAGCTTTCCAGTGACTTCGTATTGAAATACAATCTGAATGCAACCGATGCGCTCCATTTGCAGTGCGCGATCGAGGCGTATGACAGAGTTGGTTCGCCAATTATTGTGGTCTCCTCCGATCGACGCCTGCTGCGCGCCGCCGCAGCCGAAAACTTATCCACCCTCAACCCTGAAGCCCCAAGCGAGAGCGTTTAACAGGAACAAACCGCTCGCTCCCGAATCTAACTTTACTATGCGTAGCCGAGTATCTTTTGTATTGGTTCTCTCCTTGTTGCTCAGCAGTGTTGCCCTCTATGCGCAGTTGCCTGAACCTCGCACTGAGCCGATTATAGGCGCGCGTATGCCTGCTCTGAGTCCTGACGGCAGTCAGATTGCGTTTGTGTATCGCGGCGACATCTGGGTCGCGCCCAGCAGCGGTGGGCGGGCTGTGCCTATCACGCGCCACATCGCCTACGACTCCAGCCCGCTCTGGTCGCCCGACGGCAAGTGGATTGCGTTCGCCAGCAACCGCAACGGCAACTGGGATATTTTCGCCATTCCCGCTGCGGGCGGCGCGCCGATTCAACTCACCTTCCACGCGCAAAGCGAAATCCCCAGCAGCTGGAGCCGCGACGGGCGGTTTTTATACTACAGCGCGTCTTACGATTCCGAAAATCCCGCGATTATTGAACTCGAAGTCGCCACCGGCAGGTTTCGGCGCGTGGCGGAGGACTACAACGCCATCAACGCCCCGCAAATCTCGCCCGATGGCAGGACGCTGGTGTATGGCAGGCACGGCTTCCCGTGGTGGCGTCCGCGCTATACAGGCTCGGCGGCGATGCAAATCTGGGCAATCAACATGCAAAACGGCGAACGTCGCCGCATCACCGACGACCAGTTCCAGCACCTGTGGACGCAGTGGATGCCTGACGGTAGGAACTTGCTGACCGTCACCATCGCCGAGAAGACGCCCGACTCGCCGCGAATGGGCGAGCGGCTGCCCATTTTTCAGGATAACGCCCGCCGCACGCCGAACCTATGGGTGGTAGACGCCTCCAACGGGCGCAAGCGGCAGCTCACGCAGTTCGTGGGCGGTGCAGTGCGCTTCCCCAGCGTGGCGTACAACACAGGCGATATTGCCTTTGAATACGAGGGGCATCTGTATCTGCTTAGGGCAGGGCAACGCCAGCCCCAGAAACTGAGCTTCACCGCCAGCCAAGACGATGTGCAGTCCACACGCCAGCGCGAGCTACTCACTTCAGGCGTGGACGAAGCCGAGCCATCGCCCAACGGCAAGCAGTACGCTTTCCGCCTGCGCGGCGATATCTGGCTGATTGATATAGAAAAGCCCAAATCTACACCTGACAAACGCAACGCCGAGTTCGCCCGACGCCTCACTGACTGGGTAGGCGACGACTCCGACTTTGTGTGGGCGAAAGACGGCAAGACGCTCTACTTCACCTCCGACCGCAACTATCATCAGCAACTGTACGCGCTGGATGTGGAGACGCTGGAGGTCAAACGCCTCTTTGACCGCCCCGCCGATGTGACGCGCCTCAAGCTCTCGCCCGATGGGAAGCAGCTGGGCTTCTGGGTCTCTGGCTCCGATGGGGGGCTGTTCACGCTGAACCTTGAGACAGGCGAGGCGAAGAAGGTGCTACACGAGCCGGGCACGCACTGGTACGGCTTGGGCGGGGGCGATTTTGCGTGGTCGCCCGATATGCGCTGGCTCTGTGTGCAGCGACGCGCTCCGTATGGCGCGTGGAACCTCTGGATTCTGCCCGCCGACGGCTCCGGCGAACCCATCAACATCACGCGCCTGAACGCCTTCCACAGCCAGCCCGCCTGGTCGCCCGACGGTAAGTACCTGTTCTTCTTTAGCAACCGCGCGGGCAGCGCACTGTACGCCCTCCCGCTCACACGCGAGACCGCCCGCCGCGACGATAAAGACATCCAGTTCGAAAAGCCCAAAGAGGGCGAGCCTGTGGAAGTGAAAATCGACTTTGAGGACATCGACCAGCGCATCCGGCGGTGGAACAACCAAGCCCCGCAAGGCGATTTGACCGTCGCCAGCGATGGCAAGATTTATTTCATCTCGGAAGGCGATGTGTGGCAGGTGTCCTACGACGGCAGCGAGAGCAAGCGGCTCACTTCGGGGGGCGGGCACGGCGCACTGCGCGTCTCTGCCGACGCCAAGAAACTCTACTTCATCCGCAACGGCGAGCTGTTTGTGATGAACCTCGCCGCCAACAACCGCATCGACAAGGTGGAGTTTAAGGCGGACTTCGAGTTCGACGCGATGGCGTTGCGTGAGGCGGCGTTTGTGCAGTTCTGGCGGGCGTATGAGCGCGGCTTTTACGACCCCGGCATGCACGGGCGCGACTGGGCGGCGATTCGAGAACGCTATCGCCCCCTGCTCGCAGGCGTGGGCGTGCCCGAAGAGTTCGGCGTGGTGCTGTCGATGATGGTGGGCGAGCTGGAAGGCTCCCACACGGAGGTCTCGCCCCGCTCCAGCGCGACGGTGCGCAGCCCCAGCACGCCGCATCTGGGCTTTACCATCGACTACAGCCATCGTGGGCGTGGGCTGAAAGTCGCCGAAGTGCCTGAAGGCTCACCTGCTTCGTTCCCTGCCACGCGCATCCACCCCGGCGAGTATGTGCTGAAAATCAACGGCGAACCCGTGCAAGCCGACCAGAAACTCTGGCAACTGATTAACGACAAAGGCGACCGCACCTTCGAGTTTCTGGTGAACCGCATCCCCAGCGAGGAGGGGGCGCGTACCGTGCGCTACCGTCCCATCAGCGGGGGCGAGTGGAGTGAACTGCACTATCGCAACCGCATCAACCGCCTGCGCAAGCTCGTGGAGGAGCGCACGAACGGGCAGGTAGGCTATGTGCATATCCGCGCGATGGGCGGCGGCGACCGCGAACGGTTCGAGCGCGAGTTCTACGAGTACGCGCAGGGCAAAAAAGCGATGATTATCGATGTGCGCTTCAACGGCGGGGGCAACATCGCCGACTCGCTGGTGGACTGGCTGGAGCGCAAGCCCTACGCTTACTATGTGCCGCGCGACGGGCAACCGAATGTGGGTCCACCCCTTGCGATCGACATGCCGATGGTCGTGCTGATGAACGAGCGCAGCATGTCCAACGGCGAGATGTTCCCCTACGCCATGCGCGCCCGTAAACTCGCCACGCTGATTGGCTGGGAGACGCCGGGCTATGTCATCTGGACCTGGAGCCTGAGCTTGGTAGATGGCACGGGTGCGCGCATGCCCCAGCAAGGCGCGTACCGCATCGACGGCTCCAACATGGAGAACAACGGCGAGAAGCCCGACATCGCCGTATGGCTCTCGCCCGACGACTGGCTGAACCAGCGCGATCCGCAGCTGGACAAGGCGTTGGAAGTGCTGGGGCGCGCCATACGGGCGGAGGTTAAGTAGTGCTGATTGCGAGTTCAAGTAGCACAAATCGTCGGCGGGACGCCGACGCTACGAACGCGGTCGCGTAGCGTCGGCGTCCCCGCCGACGATTGGCACTACTTGAAACCTCGATCGGTATAAGGGTATAGCACTCTACCTCAAACTGGGAGTAGAAGCATCATTTTCCAAGAACCCCCTCCTTTCGGTTCCCCCTACTGCGTAGGGGGAACCGATCAGGTTTTCGGTTTCCTTCGTGCAGCGGGGGGAAATCCAAAGGGGGTGAACCGAGCCACTTTTCGGTTCCCCCCGCTGCGCGAGGGGAACCGAAAGGAGGGAGGACAAAACATCCAAACAATCACCAGAGGCGAAGCATTAGACTATAATTAGCCTATGCTACGGTTCGTGGGCGTTCTGGCTCTCCTGATTGCGCTTTTGGGTCTGACGG
>CAYYCA010000002.1:0-27823 GCA_964470265.1 uncultured Fimbriimonadales bacterium
CTCAAGCGCAGATGGCTCTGACACGGGCGGGACGCCCGTGCCACGCAGTGTGGCTGGAGCATCTCGCTCAAGCGCAGATGGCTCTGACACGGGCGGGACGCCCGTGCCACGCAGTGTGGCTTGAGCGTCCCGCTCAAGCATAGGAGACGCTGGTGGCTGCACGGGCGGGACGCCCGTGCTACGCGGTGTGGCTTGAGCGTCTCGCTCAAGCGCAGATGGCTCTGACACGGGCGGGACGCCCGTGCCACTGGAGGCTAAGAACGCAGGCTTGTAAAACTCCAGCACGCGTTCGACAATCTGTTCAAGAGGCTGGTCGGGGCGCTCCATCATCCACTCCATCTGGCAAAGACGATAGAGACGGATGGCCTGATGCGCCAGTTCTTCCGCCGAAACATCGGTGCGAAATTCGCCTGTGCGCTGTCCCGCTTCAAATCCCGTTCGTGCACGCTCGGTCGCCTCTTTGGTGATTTCCAGCATCTGCTCGCGCAACACCGAGCTGTGGCAGCAAGCGACCATCATCGAACGCGCTATCTGAATCGAGCGTCCCTCGCGCTGCGCGATAAAGAGCATCACCTGCCGCAGCACTTCCCACTGACTCGGCGCGTTCTCGGGCTGAAGCGAATCCAAGAATTCGTACACCTCGTCCGTCATGTCACGGATGTAGGCGTGCAGCAGGTGTTCTTTGGTGGGGAAATAGGTGAAGAATGTGCCTTTGGCGACATCGGCGAGTTCCGTGATTTCCTCAACCGTGACCTGATCGAAGGGTTTTTCGTGCATCAACGCGAGCGCCGCCTCGATGAGCCGCTGGCGGGTCTCCTCCCGACGGCGCTCGCGTCGATTCGCGTAGGGACGCGATGCGGTTGTGATAGCTCGTTCCATAACGCTCGTTCTGATATGCAAGTGCTTGAGCGAGACGCTCAAGCCACTGCAGGTTTGAACCGACGGTCATTTCTGACCGTCGGTCAAGATTATACCACAGGTCAGACGGATTTGTCAAGGGGGCGCTATGCGCTCCAGACTGTATCTACCTGCGCCCGCAGAAACGCCAGCGATTTCTGGAAGCCCGCGTCGCCCTGCGCCTGACCATCTTCGATGCTCAGGTAGCCCGCGTAGCCGTGCGCTTTCAGAATCTGCAGCAGGGGTTGGAACGGAACCGCGCCCTCGCCCAGCACACTGTGCTGGTACTCGCCCGGCAAACGGTCGCCCGCATGCACATGATGCACCTTGTGCGCCACGTGCTGCAAAATCGCCACAGGATCTGCGCCCGTCATCAGCGGGTTCGCGAAGTCGAAGTTTACGCGCACAGGCGTCGGCTCAATCTGCTCGAAAATCTGCAGGAAGCGTTCGGGCAGGAACGAGAAGTCCTCGCGCGTCCACAGGCGGTCTTTGTAGTGGTTCTCGTAGCAGGGATACACGCCACAGGGCACAGCGTACTCGGCGAGTTTGACCATGCACTCCACGGCGTACTGAACGGCGTCGCTGGGTTCCACGCCGTCGTGAACCATGCCGGCGGTGGTGCGCACGGCGTTTGCGCCGAGTTCCGCCGCCCAGTCCACGCGCTGTTTCATCGCGTCCAGTTCGGCGGCTCGCACGGCGGGGTCGGGGTTCGTAAAGTCGGGCGCGCAGGTAATCTGGCTCACACGCAGCTCCAGCGCGTTCAGCTCGGCTTTCACCTGCGGCAGGTTCTCGTTGCTGAGAAAAGCGTGATAGATCTCCACCGCCTGCACGCCAAACATAGGGGCTTGACGCAGCCAGTCCAACACCGTCATCTGCCCCTGCAGAATCGGGTGAATCAGGCGCACGGGCATCCACGCAATCGTCGGCTTAGCCATCTTTGAGTAAGCGGGCGATTCGATCCGCATCACGGAGCGAGGGGTCGTCGACAAACACCAGTTTCGGGATGCGCTTCAGGTGCAACCGTTTGCCCAGCAGCCCCTTGATATAGCCCGCCGAGTGTTGCAGCTTATCCAGCGTCTGCTTGCGCCGTCGCTCGTCGCCCAATACGCTGACATAAACCGTTGCCTGTGAAAGGTCGCGCGCGACCTTCACGCCCGTAATCGTCGCCAAGCCTAAATCCTGTCCTGCTAAATCCTTCAATAGCACCTGACTGAGTTCGGCAGTCAGGAGCGATTCCAGCCGTTCCATGCGTCCGCCCATTGGCGTCCTCCTTGTCAAAGTAGCTCTAAATGGCTTTCCAGTAGCATGATACGCCCGTCGGTCTCCAGGCGTTCCAGTACGGTATCCAGTACCCGATTGACAAAGTCGGTCTGGTTGCCCACGCACGCTATTGCGATGCACGCCCGCTGGTGCAAATCGTGGTGGTCGACTTCCGCGATGGAGAGGTTGAAGTCGTTGCGCAGGCGCGTAATCAGGCTCTGCACCACCTGTCGCTTCTCCTTCAGCGAGCGACAACCGCCAATATGGAGTTCGACGGTCAAAACGCCAATCCGTGCCGCCATTTGAGAGAAGTATACCTGTTGTGGCTTGGGCAGTCGTGTCCAAGCGCGGCGGTTTCTGATACCTGTCAGGGTTTCTGATGGCTACCCCTTTGAGAGAAGAAAACCGTGTTTCAGGTATCCTATTTCCGCGATGTTCTGGCGCGCGGCGATAGCAGTGTTCCTGCTGGATCAACTCACCAAACTCTGGGCAACGGCAAGCCTGACCTTAGACCAGTCAGTTCCTGTGTTGCCCCCCTACTTCTATTTCACCCTTACGCACAATACAGGGATTGCATTTGGACTGCTGGAGGGGCGCGGCTGGCTCACGATTCCGCTTACCCTCTGTGTCGCGGGGGGACTAATCTGGTATCACTATCGGCATAAGCCGTCGCGCGTCGTGCAACTATTGACAGGGCTGCTGCTGGGGGGCGCGCTGGGCAATTTTATTGACCGTCTCCGACTGGGCTATGTGGTGGATATGTTCGACTTCGTGGTGTGGCCCGTGTTCAATGTAGCGGACATCGCGATTACCTGCTCCTTGCTGGGACTGATGGCGTTGCAATTTTTCGGCGCACGCGAGACAGAGCCGGTCGGCGCTGCTGAGGAGCCGCCCCGATGAGACCTGAACTCGTCAAAATCGGACCCGTCACGCTCTACACCTACGGCTTCATGTGGATGGTGGGCATCTGGCTCGCTGTGTGGCGGGCGCTACGCTACGCGCCGCGCTACGGAATCAAACAGGACGATGTACTGGATATCGCCTTCTGGAGCGTCGCGCTGGGGATTGTGGGGGGACGACTTGCGTTCGTAATCACCAACTGGTCGCAATACGCGCCCGATCCGCTCAGTGTGTTTCGAGTATGGGAAGGGGGGATGTCGTACTTTGGGGGCTTCGGTCTGGCGATAGTGACGGCGATTTATCTGATCCGCAGGCGCGCCATCCCTATCTGGCAACTGGGCGATTTAGCCGCGCCGTCGCTCGCGCTGGGCTACGCAATTGCGCGTATCGGGTGCTTCGGCGCGGGATGCTGCTACGGCGCGCCCACTGACCTGCCGTGGGGCGTGCGGTTCCCTGGAATGGATCACCCTGTGCATCCTACGCAGCTCTATGCGACTGGGATGAACCTGCTGATTTTCGCAATTCTCTCCGTCTGGGCGACGCGCCGTCGGTTCGAGGGGCAACTTTTTGCGAGTTTTCTCATGCTGCACGGGCTGTATCGGTTCATCAACGAGTTCTTTCGCGCGGGCGCGACCTCGAAGCTGATGGTGGGTATGTTCACTTATGGGCATCTGGTTGCGCTGCTGGTCGTTCTGATTGGGGCGGGGCTGTATGCTGTGCTGGCTCAGCGGGCGAAGCAGGTATACTCTCTGCCGACGGAGAGAGACGACCATGGCAGGCTACGCCCCTGAACTGATTACGGCTTTACAGGCGAAAGCGAACCTTCTGCGCATTCATTCCATCCGCACGACGACGAAAGCAGGCTCTGGGCATCCCACCACCTGCCTGTCGGCGGCGGATCTGGTCGCCGCGCTGTTTTTCCACGCGCTGCGCTACGATGTGCCGAACCCGCGCAACCCGCTCAATGACCGCGTGATTTTCTCTAAGGGGCACGCAGCGCCGCTGCTGTATGCGGCGTGGGCGGAGGCAGGCGCGTTCCCGATTGAGCATTTAGACACCCTGCGCGAGTTCGAGAGCGATTTAGAGGGGCACCCCACGCCGCGCTTTGCATGGTACGGCGCAGCGACTGGCTCGCTGGGGCAGGGACTCTCCATCGCGGCGGGCATGGCGCTTGCGCTGCAGCGCGACGGCGTTCCCGCAAAGGTTTACTGCCTGATGGGCGATGGCGAGACCGCAGAGGGCGCGGTCTGGGAAGCCGCCGCCTTCGCGAGTTATTACAAACTGAACAACCTGATTGCGCTGGTCGATGTGAATCGTCAAGGTCAGAGCCAACCAACAATGCTTCAGCACGATCTGGACACTTACCAGCGTCGGTTCGAGGCGTTCGGCTGGCAGGTTCTCGCCATCGATGGGCACGACATGGCGCAGATTTTGAATGCGCTGGACGCGGCGCAAGCGGCGGAGCGACCTGTCGCCATCCTCGCCCGCACACTGAAGGGTAAGGGGGCGTCTGCCGTGGAAGACAAAGAGGGCTGGCACGGCAAACCGCTGCCGCCCGACCTCGCGCAGCAGGCGATTGCTGAACTGCAGCCGACGCCTGAGCAACTGGAGCTTGCCTCGCAGCTGCGCGTGCAGCCCCCGCGCGAGGGACGCGCGCCCATACATCCTGCCGAAATCCCCGCCGTGAGCCTGCCCGCCTACGAACTCGGCGCACAGGTCGCTACACGCGAGGCATACGGCGACGCTTTAGTGGCTCTGGGGCGCGCGGACGCCCGAATCTACGCGCTCGACGGCGATGTGAAGAACTCCACCTTCTCCGAGAAGTACCTCAAGGCGTTCCCCGACCGATTCGTGGAGTGTTTTATTGCCGAGCAGAACCTGGTGGGCGCGGCGGTCGGCGCGGCGGAGTGCGGCAAAATCCCCTTCGCCTCCAGCTTCGCCTGTTTTCTCTCGCGCGCCTATGACTTCATCCGCATGGCGGCGATTGGCAGGGCGAATGTGAAGTTCTGCGGCTCGCATGCGGGCGTGTCCATCGGCGAAGACGGTCCGTCGCAGATGGGGCTGGAAGACCTCGCGATGTTCCGCGCCATTCCTGACGCGGTCGTGCTGTACCCCTCCGACGCCGTGTCCACGGTGAAGCTGGTGGAGCAGGCGGCGCGGTATCGGGGAATCGCCTACATTCGCACCACCCGCCCCAAAACGCCCGTGATTTACTCGAACGACGAGGCGTTCCCGATTGGCGGCTGCAAGCTCGTGCGCCAATCCCCGCACGATGTGGTCACTGTCGTCGGCGCAGGCATCACGCTGCATGAGGCGTTGAAAGCGCATGAGCAGTTGCAGCGCGAAGGGCTTGCCATCCGCGTGATTGACCTCTACTCGGTGAAGCCTATCGACGCGGAGACGCTGATTCGCAGCGGGCAGCTGACCAACGGCGTAATAATCACGGTGGAGGATCACTACCCCGAAGGCGGACTGGGCGAGGCGGTCGCGGCGGCGGTCAACGGCTACGGGATTCGCGTCCATCGGCTGGCAGTGCGCGAAGTGCCCCGTTCGGGCAAACCCGAAACCCTGCTCGCAGCGTATGGCATCGACGCGCAGGCGATTATCGAGGCGGTGCGCGCCGTCGCACAGGGGGCGGCTTAGCAGGTACACTTTACCCTGATGATTCAGGAAACCACAACCCCCTGGCTCTCGGAGACAGAAGCTCATGCAGTGGCGGAGCAGGCGCGCGCCATCATACGCGCCGTCGAGCAGGTGATTCTGGGCAAGAGCGAGACGGTGCGCATGATGGTCATCGGTCTGCTCAGCGGCGGGCACTTGCTGATTGAAGACATCCCTGGCGTAGGCAAGACCACGCTGGCGCGTGCGATTGCCAAAGCGATTGGCGGGCAGTTCCGCCGCATCCAGTTCACGCCCGACCTGCTGCCCGCCGATGTCACTGGCTCCGTGATTTACAATCAGGCGCGCGGCGCGTTCGAGTTCCACCCTGGTCCGATTTTTGCGAACATCGTGCTGGCGGACGAGATTAATCGCGCCACGCCGAAAACGCAATCCGCTCTGTTGGAGGCGATGGAGGAGCGTACGGTCTCGGTCGAGGGCGAGTCGCACCCTCTGCCGCAGCCGTTCCTCGTAATCGCCACGCAGAACAATATTGAGATGGTGGGCACATATCCCCTGCCGGAGGCGCAGATGGATCGCTTCTTCGCGCGTATCTCGCTGGGCTACCCTTCGCCCGAAGTGGAGGCGCAGATTTTGGAGACCCGCCAGCTCGACTCGCCGCTGGAGCAGCTCCAGCCGGTGCTGACGCCGGAGCAACTGGTGGCGCTGCAGCATCAGACGCGGCGCGTGTATCTCAGCCCTGCCGTGCGTCGTTATCTGGTCGAGGTCGTGAGCGCGACGCGCCGCCATCCGAAGGTGGCGCTGGGGGCAAGCCCGCGCGCGTCGCTCGCGCTGATGCTCGGCGCACAGGCGCACGCCCTGCTCGCCAATCGCAACTATGTCTCCCCCGACGATGTGCAACAGATGGCGATTCCCGTGCTGGCGCACCGCCTGATGCTCCGTTCGGACGGCATGGGCGCAACGCGCGCCGAGACCGTGATTCGAGAGATTCTGAACCAGGTTCCCGTGCCGATAGGGAGCGACGCGCCTGTATGAGAGAGTATAAACTGACCGCGCTGATGGCGGCGACCTCGTTCCTGCTCTGTTCAGGGCTGATGACGAACAACCGCCAGATGTATTGGATGGCGAGCGTGCTGGGCGCGCTGATGCTGGGCGCATACCTGCTGGTCAAGCGCGGCGCACAGAGACCCAGCGTCGTTCGTCAGTGCCCGCCCGAAATGGTGGAGGGCGAAACCGTCGAGGCGCAGCTCGAGGTCGCGCTGCAGGCGCGCGCTGGCTTGCTCTGGGTGCAGGCGCAGGATACCGCCACCTCGGGGCTGGCGATTGAACCGATTGAAACGGAGCCGATTAGCCTGTTTAGCGGCGCAGCGCGCTACCACCTCACCGCCCTGCGCCGCGGGGAACAACGGCTCGGACCCGTGCAATTAACGCTCTCCGATCCGTTCGGGCTGTTTATTCACCATCAGCAGATTGAGGACATCGCGCCGATTCTCGTGCTGCCGCGCCCTGTGGCGCTGCCGAACTGGAACTGGGAAGGCGGCGGACGCGGGCGGTTTGTTGCCTCGACCCTGCGCGGGCGACGCGGCGAAGGTACAGACTGGCACGGCGTGCGCCCCTATATTCCGGGCGACCCACTGCGCCGCATCCACTGGCGCGCGACCGCCCGCCACGGCGACTGGCATGTGAAAGAGTTCGAGACGAGCCAGCTCGCGCCCACTGTGATTGCCCTTGAACAAGCCCCCACATGGCGCGCCGAGGGCGACGCCTACCCCGATTTCGATCAGGCAATCCGCCATATCGCGTGGATTGCGCTGGAAGCGCCTCGGCAGGGTGTGGCGCTGATTCTCGTCGGTTCGAACCTGCCCGAAATCCGCCTCACGCCCGAAACTTACGCCGACTCGCGCGTTCTGTTGCGCCAGCTCGCCCGCGTCCAGCCCGACGCGCGCCACTCGATTCTGGACGACCTCCCGCGCCTGATTCAGCAGTACGGCGAGCAGTATCGCATCGCGCTCTTCGCGCCGCCGCAGGAATACAGCGTGTTCCAGGCAAAGGCACAAAGTTATCAGGCGCAGGGTTATTCGGTAGAGGTCTATGCGTGAGCAGTCGCCTGAGCCGCCTGCGAAGTGGACGCTGTATGGCTTGCCCCTGCAGAAGGGACTGGCGTTAGGGGTAGGCGCGCCGCTCTATCTGCCCACTTACGGTAGTCCCATCTGGTTCGACCCACGCCTGTTCGCGCAGGACGAAGACGAGTGGCACGCCATCGAGTACCGCATGCCCACCGAGCCAGTAGAGGTCATCGGCATCGTACGCGATTTACATGACATCCCGCCGGTGCTTGCGCCCTATGTGCGCGTGGTCGGCTGGATTGTGGAGCGTGCGCCCGATCCGCCCCTGCCGCAGACGCCCGTACTGCTCGTGCCGAAACTGCCTGCGCTCCTGCCCCCTGAAGCGACGGTCGTGCTGGATGCGAACGCGGGCGTGGCATACATCGAGCCGAGCGTTGCGGTACTGGCGCGCTACCAGAGCCAGCTGCTGCGCGTCGCCACCCATACGCGATTCCATCTGGAAGGCGAGCATCTGCCCGTGACCACTTGGGACGGCAGGCGCGTGTTGGTCGGGGGCGTTGCAGAAGACTGGGATGCGGTTGCGCAGACGGCGGACGCGGGCGCGGAGCTGATCTGGCTCATGACGGACGCCCTGCCCGAAAGCGTTTCAGCGATTGCCCACGCGCTCGGCGGGAAGCCGCTCTGGCTATATGACCCGCTCGCCCCGACGCGCGACGACGCCCACTGGCAACGCCTGCTACGCATGAGCGCGGAGCTAAACCTCACGCTGTTCGTGGACACACCCGACGCGCTGCGCGAGGCGCGCGACTCGCTGGAGGTGGCGCGAGAGGCATTGCGCACAGAACATGTCCCCATCGGCGCGCTGGAGGTGGGGCTGACGATGGACGCTGCAGGCGCATACACGCTCACCGAAAACGAGGCGGATTCGTTCCCACTGGAACCGCCCTACGCCGTCTGCTGGCGCGCGGCGGGGTTCACGAAGCCGATAGCGGAGTCGCTCTGGGCGCAGCAGACGGTTGCCCGCGCGCTGGGAGTCCGACGCGCTCTGATTGCGCCCGATGCAGCCCCTGATACGCTGGCAACCGCGCTCGGATACGAGCCGCATGCGCTCTTTCTACCGCCTGAGCAGATTGCGGACGCTAAGACGCGCCTCGCGCTGCTCAGCGTCGCCGAGTGTCGTGAATGGCTGCTGCAACGGCTGCGACGCTGGAGCGACCGAACGATTCGTCGCTTGCCTCAACAGTGGATCGAGAGCAGGATATAATACCAATCGCGCGTTCAAGTAGTACAAATCGTCGGCGGGACGCCAACGCTACGAACGCGCTCGCGTAGCGTCGGCGTCCCGCCGACGACGCACTTGAAAACCCAGTTGGTATCACTCACTCCCCACTGCTTCCAGCACGCCCCCGAACTTGCGCTGACGCCCCTGATAGTCCAGAATCGCCTCAATTAGATGCTCCATCGTGAAGTCGGGCCACAGGGTGGGCGTGATATACAGCTCGGTGTAGGCGGTCTGCCATATTAAGAAGTTGCTTGTGCGCCGCTCGCCCGCCGTGCGAATCAGCAGGTCGGGGTCGGGCAGGTCAGGTTGATAAAGGAACGCCTGCACGGTTTCTTCATCGATGGCGTCGGGTTCGAGCCGCCCTGCCTGTACCTCGCGGGCAATCGCGCGCATGGCGTCCACCAGTTCGGCGCGTCCGCCGTAGTTGATGGCTAAGTGCAGGATAATGCGCCGATTGTGCGCGGTCATCTGCTCGGCGCGGCGCAGGGTGGCTTGCAACTCGGGTGAGAGTTCCTCGATACGCCCGCTGAATCGAATCTGCACGCCGTTGCGCATCATCACGGGCAGCTCCTCGCGGGCGGAGCGCTCCAGCAGGCGCATCAGTCCCTCCACCTCTTCCTGCGGGCGACGCCAGTTCTCCGTGCTGAAGGTATAGAGCGAGAGCGCCTCGATGCCCAACTCGGCGCAGCCCAGCACCATGCGTCGGACGGTGCTGTGTCCGTTTGCGTGCCCGACGAGTCGGTGCAGCCCGCGCGCCCGCGCCCAGCGCCCGTTGCCGTCCATAATCATCGCGATATGGCGGGGCAGGCGCGTCAGGTCTACCCCGCGCCGCGCCGCCGCCTCGCGCCAGTCAATTACCTGCATCCGCTCGCCTCAGACCTCCATCAACTCTTCGTCTTTCGCTTTCTGGAGCTTGTCCACCTCTTCAATATATTTGTGGGTGAGTTTCTCCATCTGCTGCTCATAGCGTTTGAGTTCGTCTTCGGAGATTTGTTTATTCTTCTGCATCTGGCGCAGATGTTCGTGGAGGTCGCGGCGGATGTTGCGGATGGCGACGCGCCCCTCCTCGGCGCGTTTATGCACCTGCTTGATGAGGTCTTTGCGCCGCTCTTCAGTCAGCGGGGGCAAGGTAATCCGCAGCGTGCGCCCATCGCTGACAGGGTTCACGCCGAGGTCGGAACGCTGGATTGCTTTCTCTATGGCGGGAACCGCCGACTGATCCCAGGGCTGAATCAGCAGCTGGCGCGGCTCTGGCACGGTAATCGACGCCAGATGCTGCAACTGCATCGGCGTTCCATGATAGTCGACCATAATCCGCTCGACCATCGCGGGGTTGGCGCGTCCCGTGCGGTAGCCCGCAAGGTCTTGCTTGAGGTGTTCAATCGCGTGCTTCATGCGCTCCTCCGCGTCTTTGAAGAGGACATCGGCATTAGCAGGGGTACTCAGTTCATGTTTAGACATAGCATCGCCTCCTTCGGTCAGTGTTCGTGTCGGATGAGTGTGCCAATCGGTTCGCCTAAGACGATTCGGCGCAGGTTGCCCGGCTCCCAGATATTAAAAACGACCACCTCCATCGTGCGTTCCATACACAGGGTGAAGGCGGTCAAATCCATAATGCGCAGTTGGCGTTGCAGGGCTTCCTCGAACGAGAGGGTGTCGTATTTGACAGCGTCGGGATGTTTGCGCGGGTCGCGGTCGTAGACGCCGTCGACATTCGTGGCTTTGAGCAGCGCGTCGGCGTTGAGTTCGACGGCGCGGAGCGAGGCGGCGGTGTCGGTGGTGAAAAACGGGTTGCCCGTGCCCGCCGCCAGAATCACGATTCGCCCTTTTTCGAGGTGGCGGAGGGCGCGTCGTCGGATGAACGGCTCGGCGACGGCTTGCATCGCGATGGCGGATTGTACGCGCGTATCCACGCCGTGCCGCTCGATAGCCGCCTGCAGCGCAAGCGCGTTGATGACCGTGGCAAGCATACCCATATAGTCGGCGGTCGCGTGTTCGATGCCCGTGGGAGCAATCGCCGCGCCGCGTACGATATTCCCGCCGCCCACCACCACCGCGGTCTGCACACCCAGCCGATGAACCGCAATCACCTCGCGCGCGAGGTAGTCGATCGACTCAGGGTCTAACCCAACGCCCTGTTCCCCTGCGAACGCCTCTCCACTCAGTTTAATCAGAATCCGTCGCCATCGCGGCTGCAACTCCGAGCCTTCCATGTCGGCAAAAGTATACCCTGCAGACGCCCCGCCGTCAGCCCCATCGGTTGCTCCGATTCAGGTATACTCCTGTCGCCGTCATCCCGTTGTATGGAGCAGAGAGCGATGCACTGGAACGCGCGTGCGCTGAGACAGGCTTTTCTGGGCTACTTTCAGGAAAAAGGGCACTTGCTGCTGCCCTCCGATAGCCTTGTGCCCAAGGATCCGTCGCTGCTCTTTACGAGCGCGGGCATGGTGCAGTTCAAGCCCTACTTTCTGGGCGTGGCGCAGCCGCCCGCCCCGCGCGTCACAACCGTCCAAAAGTGCCTGCGCACCACTGATATTGAATCAGTAGGCGACCTGTCGCACCTGACCTTTTTTGAGATGCTGGGCAACTTCAGCTTCGGCGACTACTTCAAGCGCGAGGCGATTCTGTTTGCCTGGGAGTTCCTCACCGAACGACTGAAGGTGGACACCGACCGCCTGCAGTTCACCGTGTTCCAAGACGACGACGAGGCGTTCGAGGTGTGGAACCGCGAGGTGGGCATCCCCGAAAACCGCATCTGGCGACTGGGCGAGAAAACCAACTTCTGGCCCGCCAACGCGATTAGCGAAGGTCCCAACGGTCCCTGCGGGCCCTGCTCCGAGATTTTCTACGACACGCGCATCGACACGGGCTGCACAAACCCCGACTGCGGTCCCGCGTGCGATTGCGGGCGGTGGCTGGAGATTTGGAACCTCGTGTTTATGCAGTACGAGCGCAGCGAGGAGAACGGCAAGCCGAAACTGACGCCGCTGCCCAAGAAAAACATCGACACAGGCATGGGGCTGGAGCGCACCGCCGCCGTGCTGATGGGCTTCGACAGCCCGTTCGAAACCGATGTGTTCGCCCCCATCGTGAAACGCATCGAGGAACTGGCAGGCGTGCGCTACAAACAGGGCGAACCGACCGATACCGCGATACGCCTGATTGCGGACCACATCCGCACGGCGACCTTCACCATTGCCGACGGCGTGATTCCGCAAAACGAGGGGCGCGGCTATGTGCTGCGACGCATTATCCGACGCGCCATACTCAGAGGGCAGCGCGTGCTGGGCTTCGAAAAACCGTTTTTCGCCGACCTTGTGCCCGCCGTGATTGACGCGCTGGGCGACCAGTACCCTGAAATCGTGCAGCGGCAGGAGTATATCCAGACCACCCTGCGCTACGAGGAGGAGCGGTTCCGCCACACGGTGCAGGCGGGCTTGGCGCGACTGGAGGAGATGCTCGCCGAACCCGACACGCAACAAAGCCAGCAACTGTCGGGCGAGCGCGTGTTTATGCTGTACGACACCTACGGCTTCCCACTGGAGCTGACGCGCGAAATCGCCGCTGAGCGCGGCATCAGCGTCGATATGCAGGGCTTCGAGCAAGCGTTGGAGGCGCAACGGCAGCGCGCCCGCGAAGCGAGCGGCATCTCCGAGAAACTGTTTGTGCAAACGGGCGCGGCGCTGGCGGAACTGGCGCAGCAGACCGCCCCCACGCAGTTCATCGGCTACGAACATCTTGAAGGCGAGGCGCAAGTGGTCGGACTCGTGCGCGAGGGCAACCTGATTCCTGAAGCGCACGCAGGCGAGACTGTCGAAATCGTGCTGAACCGCACGCCCTTCTACGCCGAAGCGGGCGGACAGGTGGGCGACACGGGCATGATTGAATGGCAGAGCGGGCGCGCGCAGGTGCTGGACACCCAGAAAGCGAACGACTACTACTTCCACCACGCCAAAGTGCTGGAGGGAACCCTGCGGCTGGGCGAATCGGTACATGCGCAAGTGGACGCGGAACGCCGCCTTGATATTCAGCGCAATCACACGGCGACGCACCTGCTGCACGCCGCGCTCCGTCAGGTGCTTGGAACCCATGTGGCGCAGGCAGGCTCGCTGGTCGCGCCCGACCGACTACGCTTCGACTTCACGCACCCGCGCGCCGTGACGCCCGACGAACTGGAGCGCATCGAGGCGCTGGTGAACGAGAAGCTGCTGCAGGAGCTGGAGGTGCGTGTGTATACCGATGTGCCCATCGAGGAAGCCCGACGGCGCGGCGCGATGATGCTGTTCGGCGAGAAGTACGGCGAGCGCGTGCGCATGGTGGAGATTCCGGGCTTCTCGCTCGAACTCTGCGGCGGCACGCACCTACACAACACGGTAGAGGCAGGGCTATTTAAGATTGTGCATGAAGGCAGCGTGGCGGCGGGCGTGCGGCGCATCGAGGCGCTCACAGGGCGCGCGTTGTATCAGTGGCTGCGCGAGCGTGAACACGCCGTGCGCGAAGCCGCCGAACGCCTGCAAACGCCCGTGCCCGAACTGCCCCGCGCCGTCGAACGCCTCCAACACCAGATCGACGCGCTTCAAACCGAACTGGAGCAACTCAAGCAACGCGCGGCGGCGCAGGCGTTGGAACAGATTACCCCCGTCGAAGTAAACGGCGTACCCGTGGCGGCGCAAGCGTTGCAGGGCGTGGACGCCAAATCGCTGGGTGCAATCGCCGACCGCCTGATTCAGAAAGGCGTGGGCGTGGCGGCGCTCGGCGCAGCGCAGGACGGCAAAGCGGTTCTGGTGGTCAAAGTCGCGCCTGAGTATATCGCGCGGGGACTGCACGCGGGCAACCTGATTCGGCAAATCGCCCAGATGGTGGGCGGTTCGGGCGGCGGGCGACCTGACTTCGCGCAGGCAGGCGGCAAGCAGCCCGAGAAACTCGCCGACGCGCTCGCGCTCACCCCCAAACTGGTGGCGGAGCAGTTGCGGAACTCTTGAACCCCTGTGATTACACCGGCTCCAGCAGCGCAGCGCGGTAGAGCTGTGCATACGCCCCGCCGCGCTGAATCAGTTCCGTATGCGTACCCTGCTCCACCAGACGCCCGCGCTCCAGCACCAGCGCGCGGTCAGCGCACTGCACCGTCGTCCAGCGATGGGCGATAATCAGCGTGGTGCGCACGCCGCGCCCCTCTTCAATAACTTGCTGGATGATGCGCTCCGACATGGGGTCGAGCGACGCCGTCGCCTCGTCCAGCACCAGTATCCGCGGGTTGCGCAGCAGGGCGCGGGCAATCGCGATTCGTTGCGCCTCGCCGCCCGACAGGCGCACTCCGCGGTCGCCAATCAGCGTGTCGTAGCCGTCGGGCAGGCGTTCGATGAACTCGTGCGCGTGCGCCTGCCGCGCCGCCTGCTCAATCTCCTCGCGTGTGGCGTCGGGCTTGCCGTAGGCGATGTTCTCGGCGACCGTGCCCACAAACAGCACCGTCTGCTGCGGCACGACGCTGATTTGCGAGCGCAGGCTCTCTAAGGTCGCCTTCTGAATATCGTAGCCGTCGAGCCGAATGACGCCTTCCTGCGGATGATAGAAGCGCAGCAGCAGGTCGACGAGCGTGCTTTTGCCCGCGCCTGAATGCCCCACCAGCGCAACCACCTCGCCAGGCTGAATCTCGAACGACACTTCGCGCACCGCCTGCTCGCCAGTGGGGTAGCGGAAGGAGACCCTGTCGAACTCGATGCGCCCCTGCAGCGGGGGCAGCGGCTTTGCGTCGGGCGCGTCGTAGGCTTCTGGCTCCACATCGAGCGCCTCGCGGAAGATGCGCTGCGCGGCGGCGCGTACCTGCTTGCGCGTGAGCTGGATTGCCCCCACGCCCGACGCCGCCTGCGCAATCTGATGGAGCAGGAATAGGAAACTCAGCAGTTGCGCCGTGGTCATCTGCCCGCGCGCCACCTCCTGCCCGCCGAACCACAACACCAGCGCGATGCTCGCCGCGCCGATGAACTCCACCGTAGGGCGCAGCCGCGCGCGCCGTCGCTCGCCTCGCAGCGAATGGCGCAACACCTCGCGATTGCGCTCGATGAACCGCTCAATCTCCCGATCCTCGGCGGCGAAGGTTTTGATGACCCGCACACCCGACAGCGCCTCCTGCACCAGCGCGGAGACGCTCGCCAGCGCGCCCTGCGTCTGATGCGTGATGCGATGCACCTGCCTGCCGAGCCGCTGTATCAGCGCAGCAATCAGCGGCAGGAAAAGCAGGGCAAGCATCGCCAGCCGCCAGTTCAAAATAAAAATGTACGCCATGAACGCCACGATGCGCAACGGCGCGTCCAGAACATCGCGCACCAGTAGCACCGCGCTCTGCAGCACGGGCACATCGTTCGTGATGATGGACTGAATCGAGCCGACCTGACGCGACTGGAAAAAGCCGAGCGGCAGGCGTTGCAGATGGGCGAAAATGTCCTCACGCAGCTTCGCCGTGAGCCGTTGCCCTGCCAGCGCAAGGTAATAGACCTGCCCGTAAGAGAAGAACCACTTCAGCGCGAACACCCCGATGACGGTCAGCGACACGCGATTGAGCATCGCCGCGTCGCGCATATCCATCGAGCGAATGACCTGCTCCAGAAGGTAGGCGGTGAAGCCTGTAATCGCCGTCACGCCGACCGAACAGAGAATAGCAACCACCAGCGGCTTCCACTGCGCCGCCACATACCGCCAGAATCGGCGCTCTACCGCGTCCACACCCTGATTGTACCCTGCGTAGCACGGACAGTCCTGTCCGTGCTCGCTTGGACAGGACTGTCCAAGCTCCATGGGGTATACTCTATTTATGCACAGGCGCACGCTTCGACGCGCCGCAGTGCTGGCGGCAGTGGTCTGGCTGATCACCATCGTATCAGCCGAGCTTTTGCACGCCGTCATCGAGTCCGAGAGTCAGGCTACGCATCGGCAGTGCCCGGTCTGTCTGTTCCACTCCACGCATGGTCAGACCCACCAGCCCGACACGGTGCTGAAGCCTGTGTTGCTGTTGACGCTGGTTGAAGCAGCGCCGGCGCCTGTCTACTCGGAACTGATTCCCAAATCGTATCTTGCGTTTCATCGGAGCATTCGCGCCCCGCCTGCGCACGCGCTGTGAGGCTCCCGCTGCGGACGCACGCTGCGTCTGACGCGGTCTCTCGGCGCGGGCAGGCAAGTCCTGCTTGCGGTTCGTCCGCCATCGTTGGCGGCGCAACTATTGGCAACAGGAGGCAAACGATGAAACGCAATGGCTTCACGCTGATTGAACTGCTGGTCGTGATTGCGATTATCGCGATTCTGGCGGCGATTCTGTTCCCGGTGTTCGCGCAGGCGCGCGCAAAAGCCCGCCAGACCCAGTGCTTGAGCAACATGCGCCAGATTGGCGTCGCGGTGAACATGTACCTTAACGACTACGACGAGGGCTACCCCTTCACGATGGCGATTATCAACGGCGTGCCCAGCACGGTGAACTACTGGGCGGTGCATAACTATCAGGCGGCGCTGGAGCCGTATATCAAGATGGATCGCGGACTGCGCAACAAGCAGAACATCTGGTGGGATCCGTCCGACCCTGACCGCAGCGTGCCCGCGATGTGGGGGTCGTTTACCACGAACGGCTTCTTTACGGCGATGCCGCGCCGTCTGGCGGAGGTGACGCGCCCTTCGAACACGCTCTACTCCATCCTACGCGGCGACCCGTGGGTGCGCATCACGGGCATTAACCCGCCGAACCCGCTGCCCACGGATAACCCGAACCATCCGTTCTGGGTGTCGGAGTTCTTTGATATGTGCTTAGACCCGTGGGCGGAGACGACCGATGTGAACCATCCCTACCACTGGTCGAAGGGGCGTGCTACGCCGCCGTGCAGCCTGTTCCCGAACGCGGCGCACTGCGGCGACTGGGATCAGCAAATCGCCAAAACGCGCTATCAAGGTGGAACCGCCGCGCTCTATGCCGACGGGCACTCCAAGCATGTGCGGTTCCCACAAACCTATCGCGCGATTGACGATAACCAGTGGAGTATTAACCTGTAAAGTCCCCCAACATCACGCCCCTTTCCAGCCTCGCCCCCTGCCTCTCTCCATAGAGAGTGGTTGGGGGTGAGGACAGCAAGGGGGGGCTTTGGCGCCGGTGAAAAGCTCCCTTCTGCTGCGGTGCATGCAGCGAAGCCGCCCCTCTCCCCGCGAACGGGAAGGGAGCGCAAGCGTGGGCAGCGGCAACGCCTCCCTCGTTCATAGGGGACTGGAAGCGGGAAGAGCAGTAGAAAAAAGGGACCAATTTGTTGGTGAGAATCACCCCATGAAAAGCATTTATCAGGTAAAATTACGCCCGGAGGTGATGCCATGGCGAAGACCGAAGGCAAGGACATCGAGGTCGAGGGTACGGTGGTGGAGTGCCTGCCGAACACTACTTTCAAGGTGGAAATCGAAGGTGGGCATACGGTTTTGGCGCATCTGTCGGGCAAGATGCGAATCAACTTCATTCGCATTCTGCCGGGCGATCGCGTGAAGGTCGCGCTCTCGCCCTACGACCTGACGCGCGGGCGAATCGTGTACCGCTACAAGAGTTGAACATCCCTGCGGTGCGACGGCGTCCCCGCCGTCGTAAAGCTTGGTATGGCGATGACTGGAAAGTCGTCGCGCCAGAGGCTACTTGCATGCTCAACGCGATTATTAGGTATAATACGCCTTCGCGAGTGGGTATACTCATGCGCCCGCTGAACGGAGGCGATATCGATGAAGGTACGAGCATCAGTGAAGAAGATGTGCGCCAAATGTAAAATCATTCGGCGCAAGGGCGTGGTTCGGGTCATCTGCGAGAACCCGAAACACAAACAGCGTCAAGGTTAGGAGGCAAATAGAGGATGGCGCGTATTGCTGGAGTGGACTTGCCGCGCGACCGTAAGGTGGAGTATGCCCTGCCTGTGATTTACGGGATAGGGCTGTCCTCGGCGCGCAAGATTTTGCAGGCGACGGGCGTCGACCCGAACAAGCGCGTGCGCGACCTCACCGAAGAAGAGGTCGCCAAACTGCGCGCGGAAATCGAGAACAACTATACGATCGAGGGCGACCTCAGGCGCGAGCAACAGATGAACATTCGCCGCCTGATCGAAATCGGTTGCTATCGCGGGATACGCCACCGACGCGGGCTGCCCGTGCACGGACAGCGCACCCGCACCAACGCCCGCACGCGCAAAGGACCACGGAAGACCGTCAGTACAGGCAAGCGGGCGAAGGCGAAGAAGTAAGGGAGAACGACTATGGCGCGTAAAGCACGAGCCGGCGCACAGCCGCAGAAGGAACGCAAGAACATCGTACACGGCGTGGCGCATATCCACGCCACCTTTAATAATACGATTGTGTCGATTACCGATGTGAACGGGAATGTGATTTCGTGGGCGAGCGGCGGCTCGGTCGGCTTCAAGGGCACGAAAAAGGGCACGCCGTTCGCGGCGCAGGTCGCCTCTGAACGCGCCGCCCGCGCCGCGATGGAACACGGAATGCGCAAAGTGGATGTGCTGGTCAAGGGTCCCGGACCAGGACGCGAGACCGCCATCCGCTCGCTGCAGGCGGCGGGGCTGGAGATTCTGAGCATCAAAGATGTGACCCCCGTGCCCCACAACGGCTGTCGCCCGCCCAAACGCCGCCGAGTGTAATCAAGGAGGAAAGCAAGTATGTCAGTTGTCTGGGATTCGAAATGCAGCATGTGCCGACGCGCGGGCGTGAAGCTCTACCTGAAAGGCGACCGCTGCTATACCAAAAAGTGCGCCCTTGAGCGACGCAACTACCCGCCGGGGCAGCACGGTCCCCGCACGCGCGACCGCAAAATGAGCGAGTACGGCGAGCAGCTCCGCGAGAAACAGAAGCTGCGCCAGATGTACCAGCTGCGCGAGGCGCAGTTCCGCAAGTATGTCGAGGAGGCGCAACGCGCCCGCGGCGTCACGGGCGAAGTGCTGCTGCGCCAGCTCGAAATGCGCCTCGATAATGTCGTCTTTCGGCTCGGCTTCGCCAGCTCGCGCGGGCAGGCGCGGCAGATGGTCTCGCACAAGTTCATTACCGTCAACGGCAAGCGCGTGAACATCCCCTCTTATCAGGTGCGCGAGGGCGATGTGATCAGCATCCACGAGTCGAAGCGCTCCACCGCGCTCGCGAAAGACGCGCTTGCACGCGCCGCCGAGCATACCCCGCCCGCATGGCTGGCGTATGACCCGACGCAGGTGCAGGGCAAGGTGCTGCACGCGCCCCAAATTGACGAGATCGATACCAAAATCGAAATGCAGAAGATTATCGAGTTCTACAGCCGCTAAGGAGGCGTTCATACTTTATGACGGTACAGATGGTGGAAACAGAGGTTCGCACGCTCATCAGCGAACCGAAGTATGGCAAATTTGAAGTGGAGCCGCTGGAGCGGGGCTACGGCGTGACGCTGGGCAACGCGCTGCGCCGCGTGCTGCTCTCGTCGATTCCGGGCGCGGCAATCACCAGCGTGCGCATCGAAGGCGTGCTGAGCGAGTTCGAGCCGATGCCCGGCGTGAAGGAAGACACCATCCACTTCCTGCTCAACCTCAAAAATGTGGCGATCCGCATCCACTCGTCGCAGCCGCGCGATAAATATTCGCTGCGCCTGCAGGTGCAAGGCCCGGGGCGCGTCACGGCGGCAGATATTCAAGCCCCTGCGGATGTGGAGATTGTGAACCCTGAACTCTATCTGGCGACGCTGAGCGACTCCAGCGCGCGGATCAACGCCGACATTACGGTAGAGATTGGACGCGGCTATGTGGCGGCGCTCAAGCGCGAGCGCGGGCGCGGCTCGGTTGGCGAAATCCGCACAAATGCCCTGTTTAGCCCCGTCACGAAGGTGAACTTTCTCGTGGAGCCGACGCTGGTGGGCGAGCGCACTGACTACGACCGCCTGATTCTGGAGGTTTGGACGAACGGCGCGATTACCCCCTCGGAAGCCGTGTTTCAGGCGGCAGCCATCCTGCGCGACCAGTTTAGTCGCCTGATGGCGCTCGGCGGCGAGGAAGGCGCCCTGGAAGCAGCGGCGGTGGTGCCCGCCCCGCCCGGCGTCACCGTGCCCGACCGCCCGTTGGAAGATCTGGGGCTGTCCACGCGCGTGCTGAACGCCCTGCGCAGCGGCGGCATCGACACCCTCTATAAACTGCTCAGCACCCCCGAACAGAAACTGCTTACCCTGCGCAACTTCGGCGAAACCGCCAAAAAAGAGGTCGAAGAGAAACTCAGCTCGATGGGGCTGAGCCTGATGAAAGCCGGAAGGAGGCGAGGTTCATCATGAATCACGGAGCTGGCTATCGCAAATTAGGACGCCCCAGCGACCACCGCATGCACATGCTGCGCAATCAGGTGCGCTCGCTGCTGATTCACGAAAAGATTGAGACGACCGTCACGCGGGCGAAAGAGACCCGCCGACTGGCGGAGAAGATGATTACGCTGGCGAAGGAGAACACCCTGCACGCCCGGCGTCAGGCGCGCGCGTTCCTGCGCGACGAGAGCCTGGTCAAACATCTCTTTGACAATATCGCGCCGCGCTACAAAGAGCGCAACGGCGGCTATACCCGAATCGTGCGCGTCGGCGTCCGACGCGGCGACGCGGTGGAAACCGCCATCCTAGAACTGGTCGAGTAGCGCATGCGCAACCTGCGCCTGCAGGTCGAGTACGACGGTACCGACTTTCACGGCTTCGCCCGACAACAGGGCGTGCGCACCGTACAGGGCGTGCTGGAGAGCGCACTGCAGGCGACGCTGAACGAACCGATTGAGGTCATCGGCGCAAGTCGCACCGACGCGGGAGTCCATGCGCGCGGGCAGGTGGTGAACTTTCTCACCAGTCGCCCCGTGCCCGTCGAACGGCTGACGGCGGTTCTGAACCGTCGCCTGCCGATGGATTTGAAAGTGATTCGCGCGCGAGAAGTTGGCGCGAACTTCCACGCGCGATTCTCAGCGAAGAGCCGCGTGTACCGCTACAGCATCTACACGGGGGCGCACCCCTCCGTGTGGAAGATACGGTACGCATGGCATTACCCCCATGCGCTGGACTGCGCGGCGATGCAGGCGGCGCTGGAGTTGATTCTGGGCGAGCACGACTTTCGTCCGTTCTCGGTGAAGATACCGACCGAGAAAAACACGGTACGCACGCTGTATCGTGGGATTGTACAGCCGACGCGCGACGGCGTGCGCATCGAGCTGGAAGCAAACGGCTTCCTGCGCGGCATGGTGCGCCTGATTGTCGGCGAGTTAGTGCGCGTCGGCGAAGGGAAGCAAGCTATCGGCTCCCTGCGCGAGCGATTGGAACGCCGAGTTCAGGCGACCCAGATGGCGCCCGCGCAGGGATTGTGCCTGATGCGGGTAAAATACTAATTCGCGTGGCACGGGCGTCCCCGCCCGTGCGGGCGGTTGTGGCTTTTGTGCTTGAGCGGGACGCTCAAGCCACAGGCGAAGGAGGCAGCGATTATGTTGCAACGCACCTATACGATGAAAAAAAACGAAATCCAGCGGACATGGTGGGTCGTCGACGCGGCGGGTAAGCCCGTCGGGCGAGTCGCCGCTCAGGTCGCGCGCCTGCTGCAGGGCAAGCATAAACCCACCTACACGCCCCACATGGATATGGGCGACCATGTGATTATCCTGAACGCAGAGAAAGCCATCTTTACAGGGAAAAAGCTGGACGAGGTCATCTACCACCACACGATGCACCCGGGCGGGCTGCGCGCCTACACGCGCCGCAAGATGATGACCGAGAAGCCCGAAAAGATGATCACGCGCGTGGTGAGCCGCATGCTGCCCAAGAACAAGCTGCGCGCTCGCATGCTCAAGCGGCTGCGCGTGTTTCAGGGCGCGGAACATCCTCACACGGCACAGCAGCCCCAGCCCTATGAACTGTAAGGAGTAGACACTATGGAACCGATTCGATACTACGGTACGGGACGACGCAAGACCGCTTCGGCGCGCGTGTGGCTAATGCCCGGCGAGGGAAAAATCACCATCAACGGGCGCGAAGCGCCTGAGTACCTGCGCCGCCCGATTCTGGAGCGCATCGTGACGCAGCCCCTGCGCCTGCTGGGGCTCGAGGGGCAGTACGACATTCGCGCGACGGTGCGCGGCGGCGGACTGTCGGGACAGGCGGGCGCGATTCGACACGGCGTGGCGCGCGCCCTGCTGCAGGTGAATCCCGAATATCGCGCTGTGCTGAAACAGAACGGGTTGCTCACGCGCGACGCCCGCGAGAAAGAACGCAAGAAGTACGGACGCCACGGCGCACGCCGCGGGTTCCAGTATGTGAAGCGCTAATGCGCATCCTCTTAGTCGGCGGCGGCGGACGCGAACACGCGCTGGCGTGGAAACTGCGCCAGAGCGCGCACTGCGACGCGCTCTACGCCGCCCCCGGCAACGCAGGCATCGCCCAGCTCGCCGAGTGCGTCCCCATCGCCCCCAAAGCCATCCCCGAACTCGTCGACTTCGCGAAACAGAACGCCATCGATCTGGTCGTGGTCGGTCCCGAATCGCCCCTGATTGCTGGGATTGCCGACGCCCTGCAGGAGGCGAATATCCCATGCTTTGGTCCCTCGCGTGCAGCGGCGCAACTGGAGGGGAGCAAAGCGTTCGCCAAGCAGATTCTGGCGGAGGTGAACGCCCCCACCGCCCCCTTCGCCGTGTTCGACGACCCCGACGCGGCGCAGACCTACCTGCGTGAGCGGTTTCTGGAGCGTCCCTGCGTCGTCAAAGCCGACGGCGAAGCGCTGGGCAAGGGCGTGTTCGTATGCGAAACGCTCAGCGACGCGCTGGACGCCGTGGAGTTTCTGATGGTGGAGCGCGGGCTGGGCGAAGCGGGCGCGCGAATCGTCATCGAAGACCGCCTGTACGGGCGCGAAATGTCGCTCCTGTGCCTGACTGACGGACAGACCGCACTGCCCATGCCCCCTGTGCGCGACTATAAACGCGCGCTGGACGGCGACCGCGGGCCCAACACGGGCGGTATGGGCTGCTACACGCCTCTGCCCGACGCGACGCCCGAACTGATAGAGACCGCCCTGAGCCAGATTGTACGCCCCGTCATCAGTGAAATGGCGCGGCGGGGAACCCCTTACAGGGGCGTGCTGTACGCTGGGCTGATGATTCACGATAACCAGCCCTCCACGCTGGAGTTCAACTGTCGCTTCGGCGACCCCGAAACGCAGGTTCTGATGCCCCTGCTGGAGAGCGACCTCGTGGAACTCGCGCTGTCGACGATTGAGGGCAGGCTGCCCGAGACGCCGATGCGCTTCGCGTCGCGCGCTGCCGTGTGCGTCGTGCTGGCGTCGGGCGGCTATCCCCACGAATACCGCACAGGATTGCCCATCGAGGGGCTGGAACAGGCAAGCCAGTCGCCCGATGTGCTGATTTTCCACGCGGGTACACGCACCGAAAACGGTCAGATTGTCACATCAGGCGGGCGCGTGCTGAATGTCGTCGGGCTGGGCGAGACGCTTACTCAGGCTCGTGAAAACGCCTACCGCGCCGTGCAGCAAATTCATTTTGAGGGAATGCATTATCGGGGCGATGTGGCGCGTTGACACTTTTGACACCCATAAGTATAGAGCAGCCTCCCTTTACCTCTGCCTGCAGGATTCCAGTGCCGTAGAGCGTAATTAGTCAACTATGAACCACACACTTACACGGCGGGAGTTTTTGAAGGCGGGCGTGGCGCTGAGCGCGCTGCCGATTGCGCAGTTCGCCCACGCGCAGGGTTCGGACAGGATTAAGGTTGGTCTGGTCGGTTGCGGCGGGCGCGGCACTGGGGCGGCGATCGACTGCCTCCGGGCCGATGAGGGCACAATCATCTGGGCGCTGGGCGACATCTTTGAAGACCGCTTGAACGCAAGTTATGAGGGTCTCAAGGAGCAATTTGCTGACCGCGTGGAAGTTCCCCCCGACCGACGCTTTCTGGGGTTCGACGCCTACAAGAGGGTGCTGGAGAGCGGGATCGATTTAGTGTTGCTCTGCACGCCCCCGGCGTTCCGCCCCGTGCATTTCCTCGCAGCGATGGAGGCAGGCAAGCATGTGTTTATGGAAAAGCCCGTTGCGGTGTGTCCTGAGGGCGTGCGGATGGTGCTGCGCGGCGACGAGCTTGCCCGTCAAAAGCGGCTTGGCGTGATGCCCGGCACGCAGTATCGCTGGCATCCGGGCTATCAGGGCGTGATTGAGCGCATTCGCGCGGGACATATTGGAGAAATCCGCGCCGCCTACGCCTATTACAACGCCGCCAGCCCCGCGCCCCAACCGCGTCAGGAAGGCTGGACGGATATGGTGTACCAACTCCGCAACTGGCTGTTCTACAACTGGCTCGCAGGCGACCAGCCCGTGGAACAGTTCGTCCACAATATCGATGTGATGAACTGGGTGATGGACAGCGTGCCCACGCGGGCGATGGCGATGGGCGGCAGGCAAGTGCGCACCGCGCCCGAATACGGCGATGTGTACGACCACTTCGCGATTGAGTACGAGTATCCCAACGGCGTGCGTGTGCTGGCGATGTGCCGCCAGATGGACAACACCGCCTATCGCGTGTCGAACCTCGTCGTCGGCTCCCAGGGAACCGCCCTGATGGAGCAGCTCACCAACTTCTATGTGCGCGGCAAGGAGACATGGGAGCCGGGCAAGCAGTGGCTCAACCCCTATGTGGAGGAGCATCGCGTGCTGATTGAGAGCATCCGTAAAGGCAGTCCGATTAACGAGACGCGCACGATTGCGGAAAGCACGCTCACCGCGATTATGGGACGCATGTCGGCGTACACGGGCAAGATTGTGACCTGGGAGGCGGCGATGAACTCGAAGCTGAACCTTGTGGAGCGCGTGATGAATATCAACTACGACACACCTGCGCCGCAGGATCCCGTGCCCATTCCCGGCAAGACGGCGCTGGTGTAGCAAGTCCGCGGAGGACTTCCTTGCACGCGCCGAAACCAATCCCGTTCGACAGCCTGAACCTGTACGCGGTCTTGCAGGAGCGCGGCTTTTTCACGGGCGGGCGGATTCAGGAGATTCGCCAGCCCGACGCGCTGACCATCGTGCTGCACATTTACGCCCAGCGCGTGGAGCATCGCCTGCTCATTTCCGCCGACGCGCAACACGCCCGGATGCACTGCATCAGCCACAAGACGCCGAACGCGCCCACGCCCCCGCCGTTTCTGCAGAGCCTGCGCAAACACATCGACGGCGGGATTATTCGGAGCCTGCAGATGGTCGGGTTTGATCGCATCGTGCAGTTCGAGATTCAGACGCGCGAGGGGGTCTATCGGCTGATGGTCGAGCTGATGGGCAAGCATTCGAATATCATCCTTGTGGAGCCAGTGGGGGTGATACGGAGCGCCATCAAGTGGGTTTCTCCGCGTCAGAGCGAGGCGCGCCCGATTCGCGCAGGCGAGCCGTACCAGCTGCCCCCGACGCGCGTGGCGGGGCTGCTGAACCCCCTCGCGATGTCCGACGACGATTGGCGCGCGCTTTGGGAGCGCATGGGCGCGGAACGCGATTGGCAGGCGCATTTGGAAGGGCTGAGTCGGTTCACCGCAGGCGAGCTGGAAGCGATTGCGCAGGCGCGCGGGCTGGACGGCGTGCTGGAATGGGCGCATCGGCTGCGCGAGGGGCTGTGGGAGCCAGTCGCCATTCGCGAACCGCAGACCCGCCGCGTTCTCGGCGCGTATCCGTTTCGCAGCCTGCAGTTTCCCCCAGAATGGCAACACTCCCGCGCGAGCGTTAATCTCGCATGGGAGCAGGTGTTCGCGGAGCGCACCCAGCAGGCGCGTGTCGACGCCCTGCGCCAGAGCCTGCTGCCGAACCTGCGCCGTGCGCTGGAAGCCCGCCAGCGCGCCGCCGCCGAACTGCAGCGCGCCCTGCAGGACAGCCAGCAGGCAGATCGATGGCGTCTGTACGGCGAGCTGATACTGGCGTATGGACATACGCTGCCCGCCGGCGCAACCACCCTACACGCTCCCGACTACACGCAGCCCGAAACGCCCCTGATCGAAATCCCCATCGACCCCAGCAAAACCGTCGCTGAGAACGCCGAGCGCTACTTCCAGAAGGCGCGCCGCGCCCGCGAGAGCCGCGCGGAGCTGCAGAAACGCCTCGAACGCCTGCAGGACGAACTCGCTCAGATACAGGGCGCGCTGCTGGAGATGGAGAGCAACCCCGACGAGGCGACGCTGCGCCAGATTCATGAGCAGGCGAAGGCGCACGGCTGGCTGCGCGAGGCGTCCCCGCTCGCCCCCGCCAAACGCGTCGAGAAAGACCCGTTCGAAGGGCACAAAATCCGGCTGCATCTTAGCCCCGACGGCTATCAGGTGCTGGTCGGCGAGAACGCGCAGGCGAACGATTTCTTGCTTACCCGCATCGCCAAGCCGAACGACTGGTGGCTCCATGTGCGCACGGGCACAGGGGCGCATGTGATTATTCGCACGGAGAACCAGCCCCAGCGCACGCCGAGAAGCACGCTGGAGTTCGCCGCGCGGCTCGCGGCGCAGCACAGCGCGGACAAACACGCCCGCATAGTGGAAGTGGACTACACGCTCCGCAAATATGTGCGCAAGCCGAAAGGCGCGCCGCCCGGCTTCGCCCTCTACACGCACGAAAAGACCCTGCGCGTAGAGATGAAGCCCTGAATGGGGTACACTTTGCGCCGACATGGAAGGCGTGGAGAAACTGATTATCGTCGGCTCTGGACCTGCGGGCTACACCGCAGCAATTTACGCTGCCCGCGCGAGTTTGCAACCCTTGCTGTTCGCGGGAATCCAGCCCGGTGGACAGCTGATGATTACGACCGATGTCGAAAACTACCCCGGCTTCCCCGAAGGCGTGCAGGGTCCCGAACTGATGGAGCTGTTCCGTAAGCAAGCGGAGCGGTTCGACACGCGCATTCTCTACGAGACGATTACGAAAGTGGACTTCAGCGAGCATCCGTTCCGCCTGTGGAGCGACGCGGGCAAGGAATATCGCGCCCTCGCCGTGATTATCGCCACAGGCGCGTCCGCGAAGTGGCTCGGACTGGAGAACGAGGCGAAACTGCAGGGACGCGGCGTGTCGGCGTGCGCCACCTGCGACGGGTTCTTCTTCAGAGGGAAAAAAGTCATCGTGGTCGGCGGCGGCGACACCGCGATGGAGGAGGCAATCTACCTCACCAACCACTGCGAGAAGGTCTATGTGGTGCATCGCCGCGACGAGCTGCGGGCGTCCAAAATCATGCAGGAGCGCGCCTTCCGCAACCCCAAAATCGAGTTCATCTGGAGCACCGTCGTGCGCGACATCTACGATGTAAACGCGGGCAAGGTCACGGGCGTGCGCCTGCACAACCTCAAAACCGACGAGGAGTACGATTTCCCCATCGATGGCGTGTTCATCGCGATTGGACACACGCCCAACACGCAAATCTTTCAGGGCATTCTGGAAATGGACGAGCAGGGCTATATCATCACGCGCAACGGCACTTACACGAGCGTGGAGGGCGTGTTCGCAGCGGGCGATGTGATGGACAAAGTGTACCGCCAGGCGGTCACGGCGGCGGGCACGGGCTGTATGGCGGCGCTGGACGCCGAACGCTGGCTCGCGGCGAAGTTTCACTGACGCCGCCCCCTCTCCTGCACGCGGGAGAGGGGCTGAGGTAAGGGCAAAAAACCAGTAGGCGCGCCCCTAACGAAGGTTTTACAGCCTTGCAAGAGAGGGCACGCACCGGGACGTGCCCCTACAATGCCTGCACTGAGTGTATTCCCTAAGGGACGATTGCTTCTGCGAGGCGCTTAAGTCCCTCAAAGGT
>CAYYCA010000003.1:0-4546 GCA_964470265.1 uncultured Fimbriimonadales bacterium
ATCACCGTGTTTGCTGCGCCGTCCACCGTGCGCACGCGCCGGATTGCGAGCTTACCGTTCAGAAAAAGGTTGTCCGTCGTCAGACGCTTCCATTATAGCACATTTTTCAGGGTTTGGCAATGGAGCGAGAGGGAACCCCCCCAAATTCTCACAAGCGACAGCAGATTTATACCAATCGAGGTTTCAAGTAGTGCAACTCGTTGGCGGGACGCCGACGCTACGAACGCGCTTCGCGTAGCGTCGGCGTCCCGCCAACGAGTTGCACTACTTGAAACCACAGTTGATATTACTTGCCCGCAGGCAGGAACATCCCGCTCACACGGGAATCTAATCTTCCATGCGAGCTTTGCTGCTTATCGCGTTGGTGGGCTTGATGACGACGCTGAGCGGGGCGCAGACCGAAACGAAACCCGCGGCGCAACCGCCTGCGGAAACGAAGTCCGCGCCCAAGCCGCGCGAAACGACACTGAGTTTCCCGCAGGAAGGCGAACGCTGGTGGTGGGCGGAAGATAGCAAGGGCGAACCGCTGAACGCCCCTCAGAAAACCAGCGACGCAAGCGTGAACATCAAACTGCCTGAAGGCGCGGAGACGCTCTGGGTGTACGACGCGAAGTCGGGCAACCTCGCGCGGCTCAAAGCGTCCGAACTGAAGGAGAAGACCGAACTCAAGAGCGACAGCTGGACGCATGTCGCGCGGGTGCAGGTGAATATCAAGTCGCAGGACAAGCCCGTCGCCAGCGCGATAGTGAGCCTGACCGATGCGCAGGGCGAGACTCAAACGCAGGTGCTGGAGCCGTCAGCGGAGGGGATTCTGGTGTTCGAGCGCGTGTCGTTGGGCAAGGTGGAGGTCACGGCGCGCTACGGGGACGACCAGAAAGCCTCGCAGGAGACGACGCTGAAAGCCGAGCGGGAGCTGCGTGTCCCTGTGATTGAACTCGCGCTGAGCGGAACAGTCGCCACGCTGGAGCCGACGAAGAGGGCAGGGGAGACGGAAGCGAAGGCGGAGGAGACTCCGCCGGTCAGTCGCATCGGCGCGATAGTGATGTTTATCATTGCGCTCGCGCTGGCGGTGGGCGTAATCTACTTCCTGGTGCGCCTCGCGACGCAAAAACCGCAGCAGCTCGGCGAAGCGATGAGCAAGCTCGGCGTGGAGTTGCCACAGGCGGCGACGAGCGGGGCAGGGGGGAGCGTCGGTTCCGCTGCGCCTGCTGCGCCGCCGCAGCCCGACCTGCCGCCGCTGGACACCGCGGGCGTACCGCCCACGGCGACCGCCGCGCCAACGGTTGTGGTCGCGGCAGGACCCGCCACCCGCATCGTCGCCACTCAGGGTCCCCATGCGGGGCAGGCGTTCGAGATTAACGCCGACCTGATGACCATCGGGCGCGAGGCGGTTCATCCAATCGCGCTGGTGAACGATATGGGCGTCAGTCGCACGCACGCGCAGATTACCCGACAAGGCGACCAGACGCTGATTGAGGACCTCGGCAGCACGAACGGAACTTATGTAAACGGCGTGCGCATCAGTGCGCCCACGCCGATTAAGCCGGGCGACACGCTGCAGCTTGGCGCGAGCCTGTTCCGCGTGGAGTGAGATGGTCTCCAAACTGTTCTACCTGATGGTGTTCGGCGCAGTCGGCGGCTTGCTCGCGTGGTTCGTGAACGAGCCGTTTGTGAGCGACGACATCCGCCGCTCGGTGGACTGGACGGAGATCGCGCTGTTCGGCTCGGTGTCGGGCGGGTTCATCGGCGCGATGATTGGTCTGGCGTCGGGGCTGTCGCTGGGTACGGGCAAGCACATCGTGCGGGGCGTCGCGCTCGGCGCGCTGGTGGGCGTTCCCGGCGGCTGGATTGGGCTGACAGTGGGGCAGATTCTTTTTAATGTGTTTGGCAGTGCGATCCCGATTGCGGGCTGGATTGTCGGGCGGATTATCGGCTGGAGCGCGTTTGGGGCGTTGATTGGGCTGTCGGAGGGGATTATCGCGCGTTCGCCGAAGCGGATGCGCAACGGGTTGCTCGGCGGGGCGATTGGCGGGGCGTTGGGCGGCGCGCTGTTTGATTTTCTTGCGCTGACGGTTGGCTCTATCTTTGGCTTTGCGTTGCGTGCGGAGGGGGAGGCGGGCGCGCCCTCGCGCGCGGTTGCGCTCACGCTGGTCGGCGCGGGGATTGGGCTGTTCATCGGCTTGCTGGAACTAATCGCGCGTTCGGCTTGGGTGCGCGTGATTTACGGGCGCAACGAGGGCAAAGACTACCCGATTGACCGCGATGGGGCGTACATCGGGCGGGACGAGCTGGCGGATGTGCCGTTGCGCGGCGACCCGCAGGTTGCGCCTCGCCACGCCGAGATACGGATGCAGGGCGGGCATTATGGACTCGTCCCGCATGCGCCGCTGCGGGTCAACGGTCAGCCCGTCGCTGCGCCTGTGGAACTCAACGACGGCGACATGCTGCAGATTGGGAGTTTCCAGTTGCAGTTCCAGTTGCGCGAGGGTCAGGCGCAGCGGGTTCCGCGCGATGTAGCGCGTTCGTCGTTGCCGCCGCCCCCGCCGACGCCGCCCGGCGTGTGTCCGTACTGCGGTCAGCGTCAGGATCCCGTGACGGGCGCGTGCGCCTGCACGCCCGTTGCCGCTGCGCCAACGATGGCTGCGCCGTCGCCTCCAACGCCCACCTATGCCCCCGCGCCGTCAGGCGTCGCCGTCGTCGCGCAGGCGACCGCGCTGGTGGGACTGGACGGCGCACTCGCAGGACAGCGGTTCGTTGTGCCCCCCACAGGGCTTACCGTCGGACGCGAAATCGACAACGCGCTGGTGGTGCCTGACCTCTCCGTGAGTCGGCATCACGCCCGAATCGCCCTCGAAAACGGCGCACTCGTGGTCTACGACCTCAACAGCACGAACGGCGTCTATGTCAACGAGCAGCGCGTGCAGCAACAGGTTCTCAGGGCAGGGGATGTTGTGCGCTTCGGGATGGTGCGGTTTCGGGTGGAGTAAACATTTGGGTACAATCATAACGCATGGCGTTTCGGATTTATTGCGGCGCGCTGATTACTGACGGGCGTCGCTACGAGCAGCGCGCTTTGGTAGTAGATAAAGGGCGGATTGTCGCGTGGGAGCCGTATGACCCCAATCGCTTCGCGCGGGTTTCGCCTTCCGATGTGGACGCGCGCCAGTTTATCGCCCTGCCGGGCATGATTGACCTCCACATCCACGGCGGCTTTGGGCGCGATATGATGGAGGGAACCCCCGAAGCGATTCAGGCGATTGCGACCCGCCTTGTGCAGCACGGCGTCACGGCGTTTCTGACGACGCCGCTCACTGCGCCGTGGGACGCGATTAGAAATTGCATACGCGCCGCCCGCGAAGTGCGCGAACACGGTTCGGAAGGCGCGCGCGTGCTGGGGTGCCACTTAGAGGGTCCCTTCATCAACCCCAAACGCGCAGGAGCGCAGCCGCCCGAATACATCCGCCCGCCCAGCGTGCGCGAGCTGGAAACCGAACTGGGCGAATTGATGAGCGAGTTGCGCATCGTCACCCTCGCCCCTGAGCTGGAGGGGGGACTGGAGCTGACGCAGTATTTGACAGGGCAGGGGATTATCGTCTCCATCGGGCACAGCGACGCGACCTACGAGCAGACCCTGCAGGCGATTGAACACGGCGCACGCCACGCCACGCACACTTTCAACGCCATGCGCCCGTTTCAACATCGCGACCCCGGATTGGCAGGCGCGGTGATGCTGCATGATGAGTTGACCGCCGAGATTATTTGGGACAATGTGCATACGCATCCCGCGACCGCGCACCTGCTGGTGAAGGTAAAGGGGTTAGATCGAGTCATTTGCGTTTCGGACGGCACGACGGGCGTGGGCATGCCCGACGGCTATACATTTGAATTGTGGGGGCATCGCGCCGTGGTGCAAAATAGCGCAGCGCGAATGGTCGAAACGGGTGGACTGGCGGGCAGCACGATTGCGATGGACGCCTGTCTCCAGCACTGCGCCGACACGCTGGGGCTGGAAGCCGCCTCGCTGCTGTGCGCCGCGAACCCCGCTCGCGCGCTCGGCTACGAGGGCGAGCTGGGCACCCTGCGCCCAGGCGCGTGCGCCGACCTCATCCTCTGGAACCCACGCACACGGCAGATAGAGTATACTTTCATCGACGGCGTTTTACAACAATTGGAATCGAAAACGGCAGGAGAACCCGTTTCTGCCGCGAATCTCAACCCATAGCCCTGAAGGAGGTCCGTACAACCATGTGGAATGACGAGCAGACCCGTGAGAACCTGTCAACCGAGTCGACCCTGGCGACCGAGACGGCAACCGAGACCGTAGAGGAGACCGCTGTGATTGAAGCAAGTTCGGAGACAGCCTCTGCGACAGAGCGCGCGCCTGAGCCGGTCAACGGGGAAGTGAGCAGTGCGCCCGAAATCAGCGCGAGCGCGACGACAGCGTTTGAGAGCAGCGAGGTAACTGAGCAGGCTGCCGAGACCCCTGCGCCGTCGCAGCCTGAAGCCGCTGCGCCTGAACCGACGCCTGAGCCTGCGCCTGTGAGCG
>CAYYCA010000003.1:4646-27324 GCA_964470265.1 uncultured Fimbriimonadales bacterium
CGCCTGTGAGCGCAGTATCGCAGACAGAAACGCCTCGAACAGAGGAAGAACCCCTCACGATGGACGAAGCCATCGAACAGAGCTTCCCGTCGTTTGAGCCGGGCGAGGTGATTCAGGCAACTGTCGTGCAGGTCGACCGCGACGCCGCACTGGTCGATGTCGGCACGAAAACCGAAATCAAAATCCCTAAAGAGGAGCTGGCGACAGGCAAGATCGAATCGGCGACCGATGTGGTGCAGGTCGGCGACACCATCGATGTGAAAGTGGTGCGCACCCGCGGCGAGGAGGGGACGCCCGTTCTTTCGAAGCGCGAAGCCGATTTCGATAAACTCTGGAACTCCATCGTGGCGGCGTACCACAACAAAGAGACGCTGGAGGCGATGGTGGAGGACGCGGTGAAAGGCGGCGTGGTGGTGAATATCGGCGTGCGCTGCTTCGTGCCGGCAAGTCAAATCGCCCGACGCCTGCCCCCCAACCAGCTCGATCGGCTCGTGGGCGAGGTCATCCCCATCAAGATTATCGATATCGATGAGGACAAACGCAAGGTTGTCGCCTCGAACAAGCTGGCGGAAGAGGAGATTCGCAAGCAGCGCGAGGAAGAGGAGCGCCAGCGCCGTGAGCGCGTGTTCGCCACGCTCAAAGTTGGACAGCGGTTCAAAGGCGTGGTTAAGCGCATCGTCTCCTATGGGGCGTTCGTAGACATTGGCGAATACGAGGGCTTGCTCCACATCAGCGAGATGTCGTGGGCGCGTGTGGACAACCCGCGCGAGGTGCTGAAAGAGGGCGACGAAATCGAGGTCGTCGTGATTCGCCTGGAGCCAGAGAACGGCAAAGTCGCGCTCAGCCGCCGACAGGTGCTGCCCGATCCATGGCAGATTGCGGCGCAGCAGTATAAAGAGGGCGACGAGATTGAGGTTCCTATCTCGCGTGTGGCGCGGACGGGCGCGTTTGCGCGGGTAATGGAAGGCGTCGAGGCGTTCCTGCCCCTCTCGGAACTCTCCAGCAAGCGCGTGAAAAGCGCGGACGAGGTCGTGCAGGTGGGCGAAACCGTGAAAGGGCGCATCATCGAGCTGGATCCGCGCCGAAGGCGTATGGTGCTGAGCCTGCGCGCTCCAGAGGAGCAGCGCGCGGTGCAGGAGCATCGCCAGCGCGCCGCCAGCAAGAGCAGCGGCTTCACAATCGGCGAACGGCTCTCGACACAACTGCAGCAGTTGCGCAGTGAAGCCAGTGAACCTGCAACGCACCAAGACTCGACCGAGAGCCGCGATTCAGAAGCAGGAAACGAATCCGACGCCTCGAATGATTAATGCAACGGATTGCGGTCACGGGCGGCGTCGCCGAAGGCAAGACCACCGTTTTGCGGGTCTTCGAAACGCTGGGCGCAGTCACGCTTAGCAGCGACCGCATCGCGGCGACGCTCCTCCTTCCAGGGACGGACTTATGGAGAGAACTGATTCGGGAGTTTGGGCAGGCGATTATCGAGGCGGACGGCGCGCTCTCGCGCGAACGACTGGCGCAACTGGCGTTCAGCGAGGCGCAGTTCCGCCGTCGCCTGAACCGTCTGATGCACCCCGCGGTCGTTCGCGCGCTGGAAGCTCAGCTGAACGCGCTGGAACCCGCCTCTACGCCTGTTTTGATCGAGGTTCCATTGCTTATCGAAACCGCGTTGCAGGGGTGGTTCGACGGCGTAATTGTGGCGCTGGCGACCCCTGCGCTCCAGCGACGACGGCTCATCGAGCGTGGCGTCGCCCCAGCGCGCGCCCGACAGATGATGCGGGCGCAACTCCCCACGCGCTGCAAGGTCGCCTTCGCCGACTGGGTCATCCGCACGCACTGCTCGCTGGAGCAGGTCGAGCAACAGGCGCGGCGAATCTGGCAATCCCTAACCGAATCGCGTGGGGTATACTGAGCAACGCAACGGAATTCGGTTTCGTTCGTCAAAAACGGACAGGAGTTTCTGGATGCTTGTGGAATCGAGCGACGGAAGAGGAGGTTCGAACGCAGTGATACGACGATGGCAGCTGGTACTGGCGGGGCTTTTGCTGATGGTGACCGGGCATACGCAGGGCGGCGACGCGTCGCAGTCGCCGTGGCAAGATCGTCCCAACCGCCACATCTTGCCGAACGCGCGGGTGCGGGAAATCCCACCGCAGAACTACAAGATTGCGCAGCCGCGCGCGCCCCAAAATGCCTCGAATGTGCGCTGGCGCAAAAACGGGCTGTTTGACCCGCAACAGTTCCACCGGCAACTCGAGCAGCGTCAGCAGCGCACGCGCGGCGTCCGCTGGGACACCGACATCACCAACGCCGCCACGGATGAGATGCACCCTGTGTATAGTCCGGGCGCGTCCAAGATGTATTTCGCCAGCAACGCCGGCGGCGTCGGCACGGATGGCAGGCTGATTAACCCCACTCCGCGCTACCGTATCTGGCGCGGGGATGTGGATGAAGGGTCGCAGCTTTACATTGGCAACCTGACGAACCTGACCCCCATTACGGGCGACACCCCCGACGAGCAGTTCGGTAGCCAGATTCAGCCCTCCATCAACGCGGCGGCGAACATTATCGTCTACGCGAACCGCAGTGCAGCCGGCAGCTATAACATCGTCGTACGCAACCTCAGCACGGGACAGCGCGTCGTGCTGACCTCTGACAATAACGGCGTTACGCAGAACCTCCATCCCACGCTCAGCCCTGGCGGCAACCTGGTGATTTTCTCTTCGAACCGCCTGCTGTCTGGTGAGACGGAAGCGGATCGACGCTATCGGCTCTATGTGGCGCGCGCCGACGGTCGCCCCTTTGAAGACGGAACCTTCTTCCGCCGCGTCACCTTCCCCGGACCCGGCGAGAACGATGTCGAGCCTGCATGGTCGCCCGACGGCACGCGCGTCGCCTTCGCGCGCATCGCCGCCGACGGCAGCAGCTATATCTATATGCTTGAGTTCAACACGCTGACCGTCGTGCAGTGGACGAATTTCGTGGACGACAACGGCAACCGACCACGCGACCGCCAGCCCGCCTGGACGCGCATCGACGGTACGCCCGTGTTGCTTTTCGCCTCCACTCGCAAGTCGGGAACGCCCCACCGAATTGGGGAGCCTGCTGATCGAGTGGATGTAACTAACAACATTTACGATATCTATCGCGTGAACGCTTTCCTGCCTGAGCCGCTCAGTGGACCCGTGCTCGCCGTGACCGCGGATCCCAGCAACCCGTCGCAGGCGCAACCCGATGTACCGGGCGTTAGCTTTTTCGTGCCCGCTGCAGGCGCAAAATACCCCACAGGCGCGATTGCCGAGCGTAATCGGGTCGCGTATCACTCCACCCGCACGCAGGGCGCGGAGCCGCCCGGACCAGGCATCCACGACCTCTGGGAGACGCGCGTCTTTGACCAAACCCCGCCTGTGATGGAAGTCCTGCCCATCGTCAGCCCCAAAGAGTCGTTCCCCGGCGACACCGTCACAATTAAGGTGCGCGCGGTCGACCTCCAGAGCGGCGTGAACTTCGTGCGCGTGCAGTTCAAAGACCCCGACAGCGCAGAGCAAGACGCGGAAGGATTAGAGCATCGCATCTATCAGCTCTTCCAGTTCGATATCTTTTTCCCGAACCGTATCCTGGTCGATCAGGGGCAGGCGTATGTGCCGCTCTTTGTGGAAGTGGGGCAACAGGCAATCCATCCCGAAACTTATGAGTATAAGGATCCGTACAGCCTCGCGCCGCTGGGCTTCCCTGGCAATCTGGACGATACGCTGCTGCTGCAGCCTGAGCTGGATGAGAACGGCAACCCCACGGACTGGTATGTCGCCACATGGCGCACGCCCGATGTGCCCAGCGACTTCTATCTGGATGTAATTGTGCGCGACAACGCGGGGAACGAGTTCGTCTATGACAATGTAAGCGGCTTCACGACGCAACAGTTCACAGGCTCGAATAACATCCTGCTCGTGTCGGACTACATGGGCGGTCAGATTTTCGTGCAGAACCGCGTGGCGGTGATTGGCAACTCCATCACGCGCCCGACCTGGCAGCCGGTAGAGAGCTACTGGACGGATAACCCGACAGGCAAGCCGCCGTTTGATGTGACGCAGCCGCCCAGCGGCACTGGGCTAATTATTCACGGTGACGGCGCGATTCCGCACCCGAATCTGCCGCCTGGCTTCTTTGTGCGTTCCGACACGCTGGGTGAGAACACAACCTACGGCAACTTCTATAACATCTGGCGCGTGCAGTGCCGCAACCCGATCACCCCGTCCGTGCTGGCGGGCTACCTGCCGCGCACCGAGCGTGAGCCGACGGACCTGGCGGGCGGCTTCCGTGAGAAGCTCCATGCGCCGCGCATCGTTATCTGGGGCAGCCCCTACACGGGGAATGTGTGGGCAGGCCCTGGACACATTCTGGATCCTGAGGTGCAGACGCTTATCCGCAGCTTCTTGCAGAATAGCGGACGCATGGTGTTCAGCGGTCAGGACATCACCTGGGCGCTTAGTCTGCGCGGCGCAGTGGCGAACCAGTTCATGAACGATATCCTGCGCGTTGCATTTGACAGCGATTCGGCGGATGATGTATTCCTCATCGACTATCTGGGATTGCGTCATATCTTGCAGCGCGAGGCTGCGCCAGCAGGCGAAGACCCGAACCCCATCGGGGTCAGCCCGGGCGGCATCCCCATCTGGATCCGCTATGAAGGCAATACGATTCGGATTGACGAGCCGGATGAGCTGCGTCTCTCGCACCCTGCCCGCTACATCGTCACACCGTTGGGCGATTTCTTCGATGTCATTCCCCCTGTCGGCTCCACCTCCTCCACGCCTCTGTATACCGACGCGGCGTGGAACCAGGTCTGGCTGGACACCGTGACGGTGAGCCCGAATGCGCGTGTTGTGTATCGGTATACCCAGCCGCGAGTGAACGCGGGAACCCTGCTCGGTACATCGGATCACGCTGGCTCGTACTACGCCGACGCCGCAACCCGCTCGAAGGTGGTGTTCTTCTCGTTCGGCGTGGAAGGCGTAAACTCTAGGTACACCGAAGGTCCCACAGGATTGCTCTGGTGTCGCTCGTTCCGCAACAAGCTTCTGCACAACGCCTTCGGCTGGATGACGCACAATGTGCTGGAGGGGCAGGTACGCCAGTACGATCCCGATACCCGCACCTTCACGCCGTTGCCGCGCGCGCTTGTGCGGGTGATTGGCATCGCGCCGATTAGCATCGCGGGAGTGGACGCGGGCTACGCCATCACCGACTCGAACGGGCTGTACCGCGTCGTCGGATTGGAAGCAGGCATCTACTTAGTCGACGCCGAGCGCCCCGGCTTCAAGACCCAGCACCCAGAAACCATTACGCTTGTAGCGAACGGCGACTCGAATCCAGGGGTAATCAACCTGATTATGCTCGCGACCCCGCCTGGGCAAATTAGCGGGCGTGTCATCGACATCAACAATCAACCCGTGCGCGGCGCGGTCATCCGTGCAACCAATACCGTGGATCCTGAGCTAACTGTTGAGGTGTTCAGCGACCCCGACGGAACCTTCCTGATGCCGCGCGTGCCTGCGGGAACTTATGATGTGACGGTCGTCAGCCTCGCGTTCGGCGGCTACAGCCTGCCACCTGTTCAGCCTACGCCTGACGGCGTCTACCGCAATGTGCAGGTGCAACCAGGGCAGACCACTGCGGTGGGCGACTTCGTGCTGGAGCCTGAACCGGGCACAGTGACAGGAACTGTGACCGATGTCAACACAGGACAGCCGATTGCGAATGCGCGTGTGACCGCCGTCGCGGGCACGAACACCCGCGCCGATGTAACCACCGACGCGAACGGGCAATACACCTTCAGCGTGCCTGCGGGCGAGTATGTAGTGACCGCCGTTGCGCCCGGCTACGCGCCCGAAAGCCAGACGCTGAATGTGCCTGCGAACCAGACCACCACGCTTAACTTCCAGCTGGCGCAGCTGCCGCCCGGCTCCGCTTCGGGCAAGATTACTCGACGCTTCGGCGGCGCGCCCGAACCGGGCGTAACCATTCGTCTACTGTTGCCGCCTAACAACATCGACAGCGGCATTCCGCCCGCAACCACTGACGCCAACGGGGAGTACAGCTTCGCGAATTTGCCTCCGGGCGAGTATGTGGTCGTTCCCAGTAAAACGGGCTTCACTTTTATCCCGAATCAGCGCACGATTACGGTCAGCTCGGGGCAGAACACGGTTATCGGCGAGTTCAAGTCGGAGCCGCTGCGCACCTTCTTCAAGGGACGCTTCCTGGTCTCCGCGCCGTATGACTACACGCAGGATGTGAAAGACCTGCTCGATGTGCCTGCAAGCGCGAGCTTCCGCTTCTTCAGCTGGAATCCCGCGCAGTCGCGTTATGTGTTCTATCCGAACGCGCCGGCGAATCGCTTCCAGCTCGGACGCGGCTACTTCCTCGAAACTTCCGAAGACCTGCCGCTGACCACTGAAGGAACGCCTGCAGACACCAACCAGCCGTTCCAGATTCCGCTGCAGGCAGGTTGGAACATGATTGGCAATCCGTTCACTTTCGATGTGAACTGGAGCCAGGTGCAGATTATTGACCCCGACACGAACACGGCGGTCTCACTGGCGACAGCGGTCGGCAAGGGCATCGTGGCGAACTCGCTGTGGGGCTATTCGTTCGGCGCGTACACGGCGACCACGCGCATGAAGGTCTGGGAAGGCTACTGGGTGTACGCCTACCGCAACACGACGCTGATTATCCCGCCGACGGCGCAGGCGGCAAGCGCGTCGAGCCGCAGCGCAGGCATGAGCGCGGGCGGCTGGCGGCTGACGCTGGAAGTGGAGTCGGGCGACCTGCGCGACCGCGCCTATGTAGGCGTCTCGCGCGCGGCGACGCTGGGCTACGACCGCGAGTACGACCTGCTCAAACCGCCGCCCGTCGGCTCCGAGTATGTGCATATCAGCCTGCCGCGCCTCACCTGGGGCGAGCAGAGCGGCGTCTACGGCGTGGACATCCAGCCCGCGACCCGCAGCGCGAACTGGGAGTTCGTCGTGGAGACCAGTCAGCCGAATCGCGAGGTCACCCTGCGCTGGCCCGATGTCCAGCAGCTGCCGCGCTCGGCAAACCTCGTGCTGGTCAACCTCGATACGGGCGAGCGACGCTACCTGCGCACGACTGGCGCGTACACCTTCCGCACAGGCGCGAACGGCGTGAGCCGATTCCGCCTCGAGATGGCGTCCAGCAGCGGACTGCTGCGCATCCAGCAGGTGCAGGTGAACTCGGGACGCGGCAATCAGCATACCATCGCGTTCCAGCTGACAGGAGATGCGACAGTGCAGGTGAATATTCTCTCTGGCGGCAAGGTGGTGCGCCAGCTGCTCCATCAGGCAACGCGCAGCGGCGTGCAACAAGCCACCTGGGATGGACGCGACCAGAGCGGCGTCGCGTTGCCGCCAGGCGCGTACACCATCGAGATTCGAGCCGTGAGCGAGGATGGTCAGGTCGCACGGGCGACCGCGCCGCTCATCCTCACGCGCTGAGACGCAGACTATGAAGGAGGAGCAATCAGGGTGAAAACACGGATGAGACGAACTTGGGCGACGCGCACAGCGTTTCTCGGCGTGGCGAGCATGCTCATAGTCGGGCTGCTCTTCCCGCTGGGCGCTGCACGCGCCTATGCTCAGCTGGTACAACTGCCGCGTATCGCGGTGCTGGACTTCGAGAACAAGAGCGGGTACGGCGGCGCAAGCATCGCCCGCGCTGCAACCGACGCCGTCGCGGGCGAATACCAAAAATCAGGTAAATACGAGGTACTGGCGCGCGGCGAGGTGGAACAGCAGCTGAAAGACCTTGACCTCGCGCCCCCACTCGATAAAACAGGCTTCCTGCGACTGGGACGCGCGTTGCAGACCGAGTCGATTATCACGGGCGAGGTGAACGCCGTCACCTTCGTGGGCAGCCCGAAGCAGGCGCAGGTGGTAATCACTGTGCGCGTAATCGACATCGCCTCGGGCGAGCCGATTAACGGCGCGGTGGCGACTGGCTACAGCAACCGCCGACCAGGCTACACGGGCGACGACGATACGCTCGTACAGGAAGCCATCCGCAACGCCGCATTCGAAGCGGTGCGTACAATCCAGAACTACACCATTCCCGAAGCGACCATTCTCACCACGCGCGCGGGCACGGAAGTGTTGCTCAACCGCGGCATTCGCGGCGGACTTCAGCCCGGCATGGAAATGATTGTCGTGCGCCGCGGCGAAGAGGTCGGGCGTATTCGCATCACGCAGGTCTCCGATAGCGACGCGGTGGGCGAGATTATCGACTTCGGACGCGGCATCCAGAGCGAGGATCGGGCGCGCGCCGTCTATCGCGTGCCTACCGTGCAGGTCAGGGCAGGCAAGGTCAAGACCGAGCAACCTCGACGCCCTGGCGAAGGGAACAAACTCCTGCGCGCGCTGGGTCCCATCCTGATTATTGGGCTGATTGCCTTCGGCGTGGCGCGCGCCTCGTCGGGCGGCAACACACCGGTGCAAACTGTACTGGCGGAGGCGGGCGCAGACGGCAACTTCGAACCGTATGTGCGCGTCTCATGGAAAACCACCCTCTTCGCCAAGAGCGCGTCCGACACAATCCAGTGGCAAATCTACCGCTCCGACTTCATCGGCACGGACGGCAACGGCAACCTGATACCAGTTGGCGTGACGCCAGGCAACCAGAACTTCTTCATCGATACCACCGTGCCGCGCACCTTCAGCTACGCCAGCCTGCCGCGCGAGGGCAGCGAAGACCTGGAACTAGAAGAGATTGACCCCGCGCCCGGAGTCGCTGTGGGACGCTCGTACACCTATCAGGTTGCGCTGGTGTACCGCGAACGCATCGAGGTGGAAGGGGGGGCCATCGTCCTGTTCAAACTTTCCGACCGTGTGCGTTCGGGACAGGCGACCGTGCTGCTGCCTGTGCAGCTCAACACACCGTTCCAGCGCAGCGAGGATGTGGACCCCAAAGATGTGCGCTTCAGCTGGCTGGCGGCGGAAGGCGCGAACGCCTATCGCGTGGAGGTCTCGACCGATCCCACCTTCCGCGACCGAAACCGCACCTTCGTCTCGAATGAAATTCTCTCCACAGCGGCAGGCGGCACACCCGTCTCCACCGAGCGCATCAATCTGGAGACCGCGCTCCTGAACCGACTGGGGCTGGTGGGGCAACGGGTGACGCTCTACTGGCGCGTGGGCGCACGGAACCTGAGCGATGACCCAGGTCCCATCGCAGACCCCCACAGCAAGCTGCGCTATGTGTGGAGCCGACCGTTCGAGTTCACTACGCAGGAGCTGCCGCCCAGTCCATAACCCTTTCACGAGGGCGCGGGCGAAACCGCGCCCTCAATCGCGCGTCAAAATTACGGAGGTAAATCATGAGGCGATTGGCGTACTGGTGGCTACTCATTATTGTGGGAGGCGCGTTTTGTAGCCTGTGGGCGCAAAAATACACGCCAGACGATTTTGTGCCAGGCGAGATTCTCCTGTGCCTCAAGCCTGGGCACACGTTGGATACCGCGCGCTCGATAGCGAGCCGCATCAACGCAGAGGCGCAACCCATCGCTGTGCAAGATACCTACCTGCTCCGTCTGAAAAATACTAAAGATAAATCGGCACAGCAGCTTTTTGAAGAGGTGCAGCGCCTGGTGGAACAGTTGCAGCAAGATGCGCGCGTGCTGAGCGCGGAGCCGCACTGGCGAGCGCGAGTATGGGCGATACCCAACGACCCACTAGTGTCGCAGCAGTGGGCGCTTACGCAAATCAAGGCGTTCGAGGGATGGGAGGTCGAGAAAGGCAGCCCCGACATCCGAATCGCCATCATCGATGATAATTTCTATCGCGCTCATCCCGACCTGCAGGCGCGCTACAGTCCCCTCTCCCGCAATTTCGCCGCCGACCCGCCCGACGACAATATCGACTGGGAAGGGGGTGTTATCCCCTCGCACGGCACCTCGGTCATGGGCGTCGCCGCCGCCTCCACCAACAACGGCATCGGAATCGCTGGGCTGTGCTGGGAGGGCGTCACTGTGGTCGCTCTCAAAACCACAGCCCGCTCGGAAGGCTATCTGGATGGCGCAAACATCCTCGAGGCGATGCAGTATGTCATCGACAACGCCAGCCAGATTCATGTCGTTAATATGAGTTTTGGTTCGTACTTTCGCTCCTCACAGCAAGAGAACCTTATCAACCGAATGTACGAGCGTGGGGTGGTTCCCGTCGCGGCGGCGGGCAACGACAGCACGGATGAGCCTTCTTATCCTGCCAACTTCGAGAAAGTTGTGAATGTTTCAGCGACTGGTCCAACAGGGGAGCCTGCGTCGTACACTAATCATGTGGGAATCGATTTAGCAGCGCCGGGAGGCGATAGCAACTTCGGGGAACGTGGGTTAGTTCTCACGACCTCGTCTACACCCGAGCAATATCTGGCGGAGCAGGGAACTTCGCTGGCTTCGCCTTATGTTGCCGCTGCAGTCGCGCTGGTGCTTTCCTCGGGTGTGCCGCGCCACACCGCTTCTGATCCAGAGCCGCCCGCCGTCACTGTGCTGAAAGAGACCGCCGACCCGCGCGGGCGCGTCGTGCCTGACGAGTATCTCGGCGCAGGCATTATCAATATGGAAGACGCGCTTGCGGGTGTCGCACGGGTGAGCGTCGCGTTCAGCCAGCCGGTAAGCGGCTATGTGACCGACACGCGCGCGGTTCCTGTGCGCCTCGTCGTGCGCCGCGTGCGCAACGACTCGGTAGACAGTATTCGCAGCGTGCGCTTGAATGGTCAGTCGCTGGATCGCTCGCTTTGGACGCAGAATGTGAGCTTCGATACCCGCCGTCGCGCCATCACCCTCGATTTTGAGCTTCAAGTTCCCAGCGAAGGGCGGTATGAACTGGTTGCCGAAGCAGAAGGCGACGACGGGTCTATCGGACGCGGCTCGACCAACTTTGTTGTGCGCCCTCAGGTCTTCCCGCCTGGCGTGCAAATGATTTCCGTGCCCTACTCGATTAGTCTGCGTCCCGAAGAGGTGTTCGGCGTAGAAGTGGTCTTGGCGCGTTATTTGCCTGAGCGTGGGGCTTACGCGCGTTACACTCAGGCGAGTCCTGACCCGCAGGCGAGTTTTGCGCCGCCCGGACTTGCGGTGCGTCCTGAAGGCGCCAGCGCGCCCACGCCGCCGCGCGGCGTCGGCTACTTCCTCTACTCACGCCAGCAAGCCTCTCTGCTGGGCGACACGCAGATTGACCTCAACCGCGCATACCTTATCCCCTTGCAGGAAGGCTGGAACATGATTGGCAACCCCTTCCCCTTCAATGTGCCGTGGGCTGCCTGTGAGATTGAGATTGTCGGCGCAGGGGGGCTGACGCGGCGTCTTGGCCTCGCCGAAGCGGTCGAACAGGAGATTATCCGTCCGCAGCTCTATCGGTATGTACCGCTCACAGGCGCGTATACCTGGCGCACTGCGCCGCTGGGCGAGCTTCTGGCGTGGCAAGCGCACTGGGTCAAGGCGCTCAAGCCGTGTACCCTCATCGTGCCGCCCGTTGGAAGCCAACGCAGTCGCCCTCATGACGCGACGCTGCCCGCTGAGCCGAACGACGGATGGCTCTTGCAACTTACTGCGCGCAGCGCGGAACGCGAAGACTCCAGCCTGTTCCTTGGGGTCAGCCAGACTGCCCGCGAGGAGATTGGGCGTGAGGATGTGGAAAAACCGCCTGCATTTCAGTCCTATCTGATGACTCGCTTAGAGCATCCTCATACGCGCGCGGCGCTGGCTCAAGACCTCCGTCCTGCCGCCCAACGCGCTCAACGCTGGGAGGTCGTGGTCGAGACCGACGCCCCTGAAGCTGAAGTGGAGCTGCTATGGAAACAAGTGCGCGCGGCTCCGTCCCATGTGCGGCTCACCCTGATTGACGCCGTTTCGGGCGCGCGCGTCAATATGCTCCAGAGCAGTTCGTATCGGTTTCGCATGGGCGCCGAGCAGCGTCGCCGCTTGATAATCGAGGCGACTCCTGCGCGCCGCGCCGCCCTGAGGATTACGCACGCCTCCGCCACCAAAACGCGCGGCGGCGAGTTCCTCATCCAATACACTTTGAGCGCGGAAGCAACCACTTCAATCACTGTTCGCGACGCAGCGGGCAAAGTCATTCGCCAAATACCCGCCCAGAGCCGAAGCCGTGGCGCTCACTCCGTCTCTTGGAACGGACGCGCCGATAACGGCGTCGCCGTGCCCCCAGGAAGCTACCAGGTGCATATTACGGCGACCACCGACACGGGCGAGGTAGCGCGCACCGTCGTACCTGTTATCCTGACTCGGTAGCAAGGAGGAAGCGAATAATGACCCAACGAGTTCTCTGGATCTTGCTTGCGATTGGAATGATGGTAGGGCAGGGGCAGCTGTACGATGTCTGCCTCTGTCCCGATGGAAATCCATTCAGTAATTATCGCGCGGTAAGTACCTCCAACGGCGTGTTAAGCGCTGTGATGGGCGTATCGGGGACAGTCCAGTGGCGGCGCGCCTGCTTCCCAGAGCCTGGCACAGGATGCATCGGCTACGAAGTGTCAGGCAGCATCCAGATTGGCACCGATCGCGGAAGTCAACTCCTGAACGACGGAAGTACGGCGATGACCGCAGGCTTCCCCTACGGCGCGATCCCCGGCGGCGGAATCTACCTTACTTTGCGCACTGTGCGCAACGGTGAAGAAAACTTCATCCGATGGGGCGCACAAGGTACGCAAGCGCGATTCGATCGAACATTCCCAGGCGCAAGCGGTTCCTATGTCTACCGAAGATGGGACATTCAAGGGTTAGATACGGAAGTGCGCGTCGATGTAATCCAGAATGTTGCCCGTATCAGCCTGTCTGTGTGGAATGTGGACAACAATTCGTCCGTGCAACTCTCCGTACGCCTTTCGTCGGATGTAGAAACCGGCGCTGAAGAAAATATTTTCTTCAGCAATGAATATCCTGCGCTGTTTGTCTACTTGCCTGGGCAGCGCCCCGTCCGCACGGATAAGAACCTGTTCCTGAGACGCAACGAAATCCCTGAATACATCGATATCTATCGCTCGCAAAGTAATCTTCGCGCTTCCTCGCGCTACTTGCTGCGCTCTAATCCCTACTTCCCTGACCAGACAAAGATCGAGCGACTGGTCATTGGCGAGTGGTATTTTATTCACGCTACAGCGGACTGGCTGCAGGAAAATGACTCCCGTATCTTCCCCGATACTTTCATCCGAGATGTCGCGCTCAATCTGTATACGGAGTCGAGAACGCTGCCGCCCAACATGTCCCGTTCGCAGCCGCCTGTGCAGTATGTGTTCTATGTAATGCTCACGCCCGGCTCCTATGATGTGCAGCCGCCGCTTGCGCTGGGCGTCGAATCCTTGCCTGTGATTGAGCCAGACGCCTTAGATGTGACCAAACTGACGAACAACGGCGAGTTCGATATCGTCGCGAATGTGTCCAACCAATATTTTGTGGTCGGACGCGAGATTGATCTGCAGAATGTGACGCTCGACCTCTCGCTCCCGCCGGGGCTTCAATTAGCGCAGGGACAGAATCGCCGTCAGGTGATTAGCCTGCTAAGTCCAGGCGAGACAAAATCCGTGCGATGGCGAGTGGTGGCGAGTCCCGACTTTTCTGGGCCGACTGTGGTTCAGGTCACGGCGCAAGCGCCGCCCGCGCCGAACAAGACCGTCAGGCGTGAAATTGTTATCTCGGCGACAGCCAATCGCAAGTTCCAGGCGGGCTTCCAATTGGTCTCGATTCCCTTCGTGACGCGCGGCGCGCTGTCAGACATTCTGGCTAATCTTCCCAGCGCGTATCAGGCGCGTCGCTGGAACCCGCAACGCGAGCAGTATGAGCTTATTGATGTCGTGCGTCAAGGCGAAGGGTTCTGGTTGTATCTGCCCAGCGACAGCGCCGCCATCCAGTATAACGCGAGCGCCATCGCCTTCCCCTCACAGGTGTTTACGCAAAGCATCTCTGTACAGGTGGCAAAAGGTTGGAATCAACTGGGCAACCCCTACCCCTATCCCTTGCAACTGGGGCAGGTCGTAGTCGTCGCTGCTTCGAATCCTCGGCAGAGCCTATCGTTTCAGGAGGCAGCGAACGCTGGCGTCTTGCGTGGCGTCATCTACTACTGGGACGAGTTCTCGCAGGAATACAAGTTCGTTTCCGATCCCGGTACGCTCCTGTTGCCACATCGGGGCTACTGGATAAAATTCAACGAAGACGCGGAGTTTGTATTCCCGCCTGCGCTGTTGCCAGGCGTCGGCGCTGGCACTGCGCCCCGTTCGGCGAAGGAAGTCTCTAATCCTAACCAGTGGCGTCTACAAATCGTCGCCCGCACGAGTCGCGGCGTGGACACGCAGAACTTTATCGGCATGAGCAGCGGTCGCGCGGCTGGCGATATTGAGGAGCCGCCCGCCCCGCTGTCTGAACGCGCCGTGAACCTGATGATACTCAAGTCGGGCACGGGAACGCCCTTGATGCAGGAAATCCGACCGCTGGCGAACCGACAGCAGTTCGATTTGGTGGTGGAAGCCGCGCCGGGCGAGGAGGTCACGCTGACCTTCCCGAACATGAACACGGTACCGCAGGGCTTCCGTCTCCGCCTGAGTGACCTGAATACGGGACGCACGGTTGACCTGCGCACGACGCCCGAATATCGGTTCGTCTCGACGGGGCGCACCCGCCTGCAACTGACGGTGGAGCGTGCGGCGCGTCTGGGCGCGTTGATTACCAGCGTGAGTGTCAGCAGCGCAGGACGCGGTGCGAGCAGTGTCTCCATCTCGTATGTGCTGGCGGACAACGCGCAGACCAGCATCCAAATCCTTGGCGCAGACGGGCGCACGGTTGCGAGCCTGCATCGTGGGCGCGCCGCCACGCGCGGCGTGAACACGGTCGCGTGGAATCTGCGCGACGATCAAGGACGCGCCGTGCCGCCGGGAACTTATCAGGTGCAGGTGGAGGCGCGCACCGAAGACGGTCAGGTCGCCCGCGCGACGCGACCGCTTGTACTGACGCGCTAAATTGGCATGGGCTGGAGCCGCGCGCTCCAGCCCTTCTGGAGGAGGTAAAGGTGAAAAGTATCGGCGCATTAGTCATCGCTTTATTTCTGACGGCGGGCTTCGCGGCGGACGGAACGCGCGAACTCGTACTGTTCCCCTTCGGACAGGGCGCTGCCGTGCAGCCCGCGGAGGAGTTTAATGTCGAGGTAGAGGCGCTGAACGCGCTCTACGCCCAGCTGAAGGATATTCCGAGCCTGTATGTGCTGCGCTTTCGCGAAACAAACCCGTCTATCCGACGCGCCATCGACGAGAACCGCATTCGCCGCGACCGCCTGACCCCGCCGTTTAACGAGCGTGAGGCGGACGGCACATGGCGTGCGGCGCGCGTGGGCGCGCTGCTCGGCGTTGACCTCGCGTTCGCCGGGCGCATCGAGGAGTTCAGCTACGACCCGAACCTGCGCGAGGCGATTGTGACCATCAGCGGCGACCTGATCGATGTGCAGTCGGGCGAGGTGCTGGTCTCCGTTGCGGAAACGGGACGGGGACGGCTCAGCACTGACCAGGACGATCCGAATATCGCCCGCATCGCGGCAGTTGCGCAGGCGGCGGAGAAAATCGGCGCAGCCATTCGCACGCGCCTCGCGCCGCCCACTGAGCAGCCGACCGTTGTCGAACAGAAGAAACAGCCTGACCGCAAACGCGAGCGTGCGGCGGTCTCGCTTTTTGTGCTGATTCTGGGCGCGGTGTTGGGCGGCTCTCAGTTCTAATGGATGCGCACACTTGGTAAACCACTCAGCTTCTGGAGTGGGGCAGGGGGGCTATGGCTCCTCTGCCTTTGCGCTTGCTGGGCGAACGGCGCGATTCGGCTCACCGCCTATCCGAGCGCGGCGGTCGCCGACGGCGCGTCGCAAATCCTGATTACCGCCGAAGTGCGCACCGCGCAGGGCAAACCCGCGCCCGACGGCACGCAGATTGCTTTCAGCACAACGCTTGGCGCATTCCGTGAGGCGATTGTTGCAACTGAAAGCGGCGTCGCACGCGCCACGCTCATCGCCAGCCAGCTGCCTGGCACGGCGACCATTACCGCGACCGCCATCGGGCTGGGCGTCGTGGGTGAAGTGCAGGTGCTATTCGTGGCGACGCAGGAAGAGCTGCGCAGCGCAACCGACTATGTGCAGGTGCTTGGCTCCGAATACCTCGCCTACGCCAACGAACAGCGCGTGATTGCCGCCTCTGGGAAGGAGCGCACTGCCAGCGTGCGATTCAGTTTCACACTCATCGAAGCGGACGACTTGCAACTGGAGGTCGACAGCCTGCGCGTCAAAGCGCGCAACGCCCGCTTGAAGTACGGCTCGGAGCAACACGAGTTCGTGGAGCTGAGCTACGAGCTGCGCTCCTTGCAGGGCTACGGGGTGCGCCAGCGCGAGAATCGCTGGGAGGTTGTGCGAATCCGCTCTGGTGCGATTGAGCCGTTTGACGCCGTCGCGCCGCCTGAACTGTTCCAGTTCGCCGATATTTCCGAATCGGAGCTGGTCATCAAAGCGGCGCAAATCTGGTTCTACCCCGGCGAGCGGATTCAGTTCCATCGGGCGGAGTTCTATGTGGGCGAGGTGAGGTCGCTGAGCCTGCCGCTCTATTCACAGAGCCTCTGGAGCGGCGGGGTAGGGAGCGACACGCTGATTGGGGTGCAGAACGGGCAGGTGTATCTCGATGTGCCGTATTACTACGCGCTGACCCCGACGCAGATTGGGGCGTTGCGCCTGCGCACCGCGCAGGTCGGCGGACGCACGATGGGCGCCGCACGCGGGATGTTTCTGGATTTGGAGCATGAGTATCGCGCGGGGCTGGGCACGGGAATGTTCAGCATAACGGGTCTCGCCCGGGACGACTGGGGCGTGAACTGGCGACACCAGCAGCCGCTCTCGCCGACCGCGCGCTTTACCCTGTGGCTCGATTCGCCAGCGCATCGGGGAGTCTACGGCTCCGCGCAGCTCGCCCATCAGGCGCGGGGCTACTCAACGGGCTTGACCCTTGCGGGCAGCACATACTGGCAGGGCGTCCGCGCCAGCAGTCTGCGTTCCGATTTGTTCGTTGAAACCACCCCGCGCCGCGTTTCCGACCTGCCCTTACGCCAGAGCTATTCGCTGAGTCTGACCTCGAGCCGAACGCAAAGCGCGCTTGGCGTACAGAACCGCGAAGGGGTCGGCGTCAGGATGCGCTGGAACCTAATCCCGCAGTCGCTTGGACGCGCCACGACGCTCACAGGAGGCGTGACCGTGGGGCGATTCGTGGGCAATCTTCCCAACGCGGGCTGGAGCATTACCGGTACAGTGGGGATTACACACGCGCTGGGGAACAGCGGCGCACTCAGTCTTAACTATGACTACACGCAGGACGCCCTCGCCGCGAACCTGCTGGGCAGACATCGCCTCTCAGGCAGTCTCGGCTGGAGCCTGGGCGACCGCTTCTATCTTACGGGCTACATGAGCCGCGCACTGGACGCCAATTCTGTGAGTTATGTCGGGGATTTCTCGTGGCGAATCAGCCCCCTCTGGCGCATGGGCGTCGGGTATACTTTGCAGTCGTACAATCAGTACGACTTTCGCGATCAGACTCTGACAATCGCCTACCGCATCGGCTACCGCGAGGTAGCGCTGACATGGTCGTCTTTCACCCGGCGATGGAGCTTCGATCTACTTACAGCATTTTATTGATGAATGGAGGCAGGCTATGCAAGAGGTCAGGCAGTTCAGCGTCGCCGCGCTGACGCAACTCGCGCGTTGCTGCACGGCAGGCGCAGGCGTCGGCGTCTCGGCATTTGAGTTGGTGTCGTTCGATCGGGCTTTGAGGCAGGCAGGCTTCGCCGATTACAACCTGCTGCGCGTGTCCAGCATCTTGCCTGCGGGGGTGCAACTGCGCCCGGCTGTCGAAGTTCCGAAAGGCAGTCTGTTGCCGATTGCCTACGGCGCGTTCAGCTCCGACGAAGATGGACGCACCATCGCCGCTGCCGTCTCGATGGCGTTTCCCAAGGATCCGAACGCCGTCGGCGTCATTATGGAAGCCTCGGGCTATATGACCGAGCGCGAAGCGCACGAACTGGTTGCGGCGATGGCGGAGGAGGCGATGGAAGACCGCAACCTCCCGATTGCGCGCCTTGAGGTGGTCTCCGTCGAGGCGCAGGTGGATCTGTACACGACGGTCTTTGCGGGCGTCGCGCTGTGGTAAGTACGCTTATACTTTCAGCTCAATCACCGACGGCGACCAGCCCAGCTCGCAGAGTTTCTGCAGATAGTCGTCGGGAGTGAGCGTGTCGGGATGACGCCCTGTGAGCGCGACAATCACGCCCTCCATCACATTCGTCGCAAAGGTCTCACCTTCAATCACGGGCGTGGTGGTGATTACACGCGCTGCACCCGCCTCGCGTAAAAATTCGATATCCGCCTTGCGCACCGTGTTCGTGATAACCGTCTTGTTCGGAATCCGATCGGGCATATATTTGCGGATATAGTGCCAGTCGCCCGCGATTACATCGGCTTCCTGAAAGAGATGCGCCGCGCGGGGGGTGCGTTTCTCCTGCTTCTCACCAGTCGGGTAGAACCACTGAAACGGCAGCTGCGTGATAATCGGCAATAGCAGCCGCCCCAGTATCTCGACCGTGCGGTAAGAGCGGATTGGGATAGGCACGCCGACCGCAAACACTAAATCACCGTAAATCACGCGCTTGGCGAGCCGTGCAAGTTCCTGCGCCATGCCGAATCGGTCGACGGCGGCGACCAGCAGCACGGTGCTGCGCGCGAGGTCTACCACCTGTCGCTCTTGAATCCAGCGTAGCGCCTCGCGCTCCAGCGTGTTTTTCAGCCCGCTGCCGTCCACGACGGGCGTCGTTTTCGCGACGGAGACCAGTTTCTGAATCGAGCGGAAAGTGTATCGGCGATTGCCCACCCAGATGTGCAAGTCCGCGCCGCCGACGCCGAGCGCGTCCACCTTGCCGTCCAGCTCGGCGAACATCTGCTGAAAACGGCGCAGGTCGCCATCCGTGCCGATGCGCTCAATCAGGAACGGTTCACCAGCAATCACCACCTCGCTGCGCTTGTCGCGCTTCGAGGAGCCGAGACTGACCGAGACGATGTGTTTCACCGATAGTCTTTGAACAGCTCGCTGACCGACTCGTCGTTATGGATGCGTTTGATTGCTTCGCCCAGCAGCGGCGCCACTGACAGGCGCACCAGTTTATCGAACTGCTTATGCGGCGGCACGGGGATGGTGTCGGTGCAGATGACCTTCTCGATGGGCGATTCAGCGAGTCGTTGCGGCGCGCTGCCCGAGAAGACGGGGTGCGTGCATGCGGCAATTACGCTGGTTGCGCCGCGCTTGAGCAGCGCCTCTGCGCCCTGTACGACCGAGCCGCCCGTATCAATCATATCATCGATCATGATTGCGATGCGCCCCTTCACCTCGCCGATGATTTCCATCACTTCCACCTTGTTCGGCTCCGGGCGTCGCTTGGCGATAATCGCGAGCGGCGCGTCTAACGCCTCCGCCAGCGAGCGCGCGCGCGGCACGCCCGCCACATCGGGCGAGACCACTACAATGTTCTGCTCATGATAGCCCTGCGAAATCAGATACTCGGCGATAATCGGTCCCGCGTAGAGATGGTCGACGGGGATATCAAAGAAGCCCTGAATCTGCTCGGCGTGCAGGTCGACGGCAATCACGCGAGTCGCGCCCGCGACGGTAATCAGGTCTGCCACCAAGCGCGCGGTAATCGGCTCGCGGGGTTTGATTTTCTTGTCCTGACGCGCGTAGCCGTAGTAGGGGATCACGGCGGTAATGCGCCGCGCCGACGCCCGTCTAAAAGCGTCCAGCAGCACCAGCAACTCCATCAGGTTGTCGTTCACGGGCGCGCAAGTCGGCTGCACCACGAACACATCCATCCCGCGCGCACTTTCGAGGACCTGCACGCGCACCTCGCCGTCCGCAAAGCGCGTGCAAATCATCTGTCCCAGCGGTCGTCCTAAATACGCGGCGATTCGCTCCGCCAGCTCGGGGTTGGCGTTGCCGCCAAACAAAAGAATTTCCTGCCCGTTGTTCATTGTTCGGTACCTCCCGCGCCATGTTTAGATTCGCGCCGTTTGCGCACCCATCCTGCCTTAACCGTTTGATAACTTCGAGCAATTGCCAGCGATTCGGGGGGCACATCGTCGGTGATGGGGCTGCCCGCCGCGATATATGCGCCGTCGCCAATCGTGAGCGGCGCAATCAGCGTCGCGTGCGACCCCACAAACACGCCGTCGCCAATCACCGTGCGGTGCTTGCGCTCGCCGTCATAGTTGCAGGTAATCGTGCCTGCGCCGATATTGGTGCCCTTGCCAATCGTCGCGTCGCCCAGATAGGTCAGATGCAACACCTTCGTGCCCTCGCCGACCTCCACATTCTTAATTTCCACAAAATCGCCCACACGCACGCCGTTATGCAGCACGGTTCCGGGGCGAATATGTGCAAACGGACCCACTGAAACATCCGACTCGATTCGCGCCTGAATGATATGCGAGCGGAACAGGCGGCAGTTGTCGCCCACAGTGCAGTCCTGCAGGTACAAATCGGGCCCGAGCGTGCAGTTCGCGCCGACAGCAGTGTTCCCGCGCAGATGGGTGTTGGGTTCAATCACCGTGTCGCGTCCGATTTGCACGGTCGGCTCGATGTAGGTGGTGGCGGGGTCTACGACGGTCACACCGTCCAAGCAGAGTTGCTTGAGGATGCGCATGCGCAGGGTATTGCCGACTTGCGCGAGTTCCCAGCGATTGTTCACGCCAAGCAGCAGCGTTGGGTCGGGCGACTGCCATGCGACCACACGCGCGCCTTGCTCGGCGAGGATTCCAATCACATCGGTCAGGTAGTATTCGCCCTGCGCGTTTTGGTTGCTCAGGCGGGGCAGGGCGTCGCGCAGCGCGTCCGCGCGGAAGCAGTAGAACGAGGTGCAGACCTCGCGGATGGCTTTCTGCTCTGGCGCGGCGTCTTTCTCCTCGACGATTCCAATTACATCCCCGCGCTCGTTCCGCAAGATGCGCCCGTAGCCGGTGGGGTCATCGAGCAGGGCAGTGGCTAAGGCGCACGCGGCGTCGGTCTGCACGGCGGTTTCGTACAGCGACTGGAACACCTCAGGAGTGACTAACGGCGAGTCGCCCGCCGCAATCAGCACATACAGAGCGTCGGGCGGTAGGTGGGGGATTGCTTGCATCACGGCGTGCCCTGTGCCGAGCTGTTCGGATTGCAGCGCATAGAGATAGTTTTCGCCTAACGCCTGTTTGACCTCGTCCGCGCCGTGCCCGACCACCACGATAATCGGCTCCACGCCCGCTTGCTCTAAAGCGCGCAGCACATAACTGGCGAGGGGCTGTCCCAGCAGCGGCATAATCGCTTTGGGGCGCTCCGATTTCATGCGGGTTCCTTTGCCCGCCGCCATCACAATCGCAGTCAGTTTCGACGCCATCGCTCGCCTCCCGAACCGCGGCGAGAAGATTATACCTGAGGGGGTCAGCCGTTCAGGCTCCTCAAGTAGCGCGACGCCGAGTCGGTGGAGGGGTCGGCGTCCGCTTCGGGATCGATGCCGCGCAGCATCATGCCCTGCCCGCGCGAGAGGTGCGTAGCGACCGTCGGATGGTCGGTTGGGTCGCGCATCTGCACCAGCAGTGTGGTGCGCGCTTCCTGCGTGGTGTTCACGCCTGAGCCGTGAATCGTGAGGTAGTTGAACACCACCACATCGCCCGCCTTCGCAGGGACGGGCGTCGCGCTTTCCAGCGGGTATTGCTCAATAGGCAGGTGCCAGCCGCCCTCGCGCTCATGCGGAATTGGACCCAGTTTATGGCTGCCCGGCACCACGAGCAGGCAGCCTTTTTCGATGGGCGCATCGTCGAAAAAGACAATCGCCGCGAGCATCGTGTGCTTCTCGTGGGGGAAGTAGGGGTAGTCCTGATGCATTGGGAACGGCGCGCCGCGCTCAGGGGGCTTGATGAACAGCTTCGTATGGTGCAGTTGGATGTTGGGTCCTATCAGGTCGGCGATGCGGTCGGTCAGGCGCGGGTCGCAAATCAGGCGGGTGAACGCTGCGCTGTGGAACTGCGCATTATGGCAGTGCAGCAGGGTGGTGGGCAGGTCGGAAACGAGTTTTGCGCTGCCCCACTGGGCATGCACTGCGCTCTCGCCTCCGCGTGTCTCCGCCAGTCGGCGGATCAGCGCGTGCGCCTCCGCGCGCAAATAGGCGGCTTCTTCAGGCGTGATGACGCCCGGAATGTGCAGGTAGCCGTTCTCGTGATAGAACGCGACCTGCTCGGCAGTGAGTCCGTAAAGTTTCTCTCCTGTAATCATCGTTGATCGCGAATATTGTACCTTTTAGCAGGAATCGCTTCATTCCCAGCGTACCAATACCCGCAGGCGGTCGCCATCAAATGTTTGAGGAGGCATCCCATGAGAAGCCTTGGTTTCAAACTTTTTTACGATGATCGACCGAACCTGGCAACCAGCTACCGAGTGAGTTTTTTCAGTCCGCGCTTTGCTCGGAGCATCGCAAGGAATCCTGCCTATCCCATTCTTGCCTGTTCTTTTCACAATCCTGTAGCGAAGGGGAATGTGCGGAATTACCTCAAGGTAGAACGAATGTTGGGGCTGTCACTGGATG
>CAYYCA010000004.1:0-21886 GCA_964470265.1 uncultured Fimbriimonadales bacterium
CAGCAGATTCTGGAATCGGGCGGGACGCCGTTTGGCGCAAATCCGCCTTAGTAATGTCAATCAGGGTTTCAAGTAGTGCGAATCGTCGGCGGGGACGCCGACGCTACGCGAAGCGCGTTCGTAGCGTCGGCGTCCCCGCCGACGATTTGCCTTCTTGAAACCCCGATTGGTATCCGATGAGCCAGCGCGCCAGCGGACGCGCCTCCGTCGCAAAGGTATACTCCCTGTACGATGGTCTCCTTCGATTTCACAGGCAAGGTTGTGCTGATAACGGGCGCGACGGGCGCGCTGGGGCGTGTAGTTGCCCGTCAGTTTCATCAGGCGGGCGCGACGCTCGCTCTGTGCGCTCGCAACGAAGCGTTATTGAGCCAGCTGTTTGCTGACCTCGCACTGGATCCCCAGCACTGGCTGCTGGGCGGAATCGACCTGCGCCAGCCTGACGACTGCGACCGCCTTGCCCGCGGGGTGGAAGACCGTTTTGGCAGGCTCGACGCACTGGTGAACACCGTCGGCGGCTTCACGGCAGGACCGCCTGTGCATGAAACGCCCCTCGAAGACTGGGATTCGATGCTTGACATGAACCTGCGCACGGCGTTTCTGGTCTCGCGGGCGATTGCGCCGATTTTGATTCGCTCAGGCGGCGGCGCAATCGTGCATGTATCGGGCAGGGCGGGGCTAACAGGGTTCGGCGGCGGCGCGGGCTACTGCGCGGCGAAAGCGGGCGTGATACGACTCACCGAATCGCTCTCAGCGGAACTCAAGGAATACGGGATTAATGTAAACTGTGTGCTGCCGGGCACTATTGACACGCCGTCCAATCGCGCGGCGCGCCCCGACGCCGACTTCAGCCGCTGGGTTGCGCCCGAGGCGCTGGGCGAGGTGATGATGTTCCTCTGCTCGCCTGCCGCACGCGCGATTCATGGGGCGGCAATCCCCGTTTACGGGTTAGGATAGGAACCGCCGCCTCCTGTTCACGCCGCCTGTGCATACCCTGCGCTGAATTGAATCTGCGACAGCACCTCCTCAATCGTGGTGACTCCGTCGCGCACCTTCTGCAGGGCATCCTGCTGGATGGTGAATAGGGTGCCTTGCGGCGCAGAGGCGCGAATCTGCTCGCTGTCCGCCTCGTGCGCAATCAGGCGACGCACTGGCTCGCTCATTATGAACAGCTCATACAGCCCGATTCGCCCTCGATAGCCGATGTTGTTGCATTCACTGCACCCGACCGCCCGATACGCCTGCACGGGTTCGCCGCCGAATAGCGCCGTGATGGAGGGGTCGGTTATCGTAATCGGCTCCTTGCACCGTTCACAGAGACGCCGCACAAGCCGCTGCGCCAGCACGCCAATCAACGCCGAGTTAATTAGAAACGGCGGGATGCCCATGTCAATCATGCGGGCGGGCGCGCTGGTAGAATCGTTCGTATGCAGTGTGGAAAGCACGAGGTGTCCCGTCATCGCGGCGCGACAGGCGATTTCAGCCGTCTCCGAATCACGAATCTCGCCGACCAACACCACATCGGGGTCTTGGCGCAACATCGCGCGCAGCTGACTGGCAAAGGTCAGCCCTGCCTTCTCGTTCACCTGCGACTGACCGATGCCCTCGATTGTGAACTCCACGGGGTCTTCACAGGTTAGGATATTGCGCCGCTCGGACTTAATCTGTTGTAATAGCGCGTAGAGTGTGGTGCTTTTTCCTGAGCCTGTGGGACCCGTCACCAGAATCATGCCCCATGGTTTACTGGCTAACTGGATAAGCCCCTGTTCCACCTGCGAGGGCATACCGAGCTGGTCAAGCGTCTTGAGCGCGTTGTCGCGGTTGAGCAGACGCACCACGACGCGCTCGCCGAACACGGTCGGCAGCGAGGAGACGCGGGCGTCGATCTTGCGCTCGCCCGATTTGAAGGTGAAGCGTCCGTCCTGCGGGCGACGGCGCTCCGCGATGTCCATTTCCGCCATGAGCTTGACGCGCGCGATGACGGACGATTGCAAAGTGCGCGGTACCGTGCGCACGACATACAGCACGCCGTCGATGCGCAAGCGCACCTGCAAAGTGGTCTCCAGCGGTTCAAAATGGATATCGCTCGCGCCCCGCTCCACCGCTTCCAGCAGAATGCCGTTGACCAGCCGCACCACCGGCGCCTGATGCACGATTTGCTCTAACTGAGTGACATCTTCGGGGGTCTCCAGCGCGTCTGCGCTGACCTCCAGCTCTTGCGCTTCCTCTTCGGGGCGGTCGGGGTCTTCGTGTGTACTATACAGCCGGGCAATCGCGCGCACGATGCGCTCAGTGGGGCTAAAGGCGACCTTGATGAACTTGCCAGTGGACTGCCGCAAGTAGTCCAGCATCTCAACATTATTTGGGTCAGCGGTGGCAATCCACAGGACGCCGTCTTCTTCCCGAATGGGCACGACCATAAAGCGCGTAGCGTCTTGCATGCCAATCCAGTGGCGCACCCGCTGCGCTTGAGCAATCGCAGCTTCGTGCAACGGTTCATAGGGACACTCCCACTGCTCCGCTTGCGCTTCGTAGTAGTCGTCGTGAGTAATGTAGCCCAGCTCGATGAGTGTTTCTCCGAGCTTTTTGCCCGTCAAACGCTGGGTTGCTAACGCCTCCTCCAGCTGCTGGGGGGTGATTTTCCCCTTCTGTAAAAGCCATTCGCCTAATCGCTTCACGCCGTACATGGTACACTCCTGCAGGAATTATCGGCGTTCACGGCGTATTTTTAAAGGCAACGGCTTGGAACTGATTGCGGGATGACCTCATGCGCTCTGAACGCCTGTTTATAGAGGAGGTAGTAGAATGTACCAGCCGAACCGATTACTTACGAACCCTGTGAACAAATATATAGTAGAGTTGGCAAAAAACTGGGAAGGTTATGAACTGTTGCTTCGCCCTGCGCGGCGGTTCCTGTTTCATAGCCTCTATCGCCCCAACGCGTATGTGCCAGAGTTCAACAAGCCCTGTTTTGGCGTGATTTGTGTGCGCGACGATCGCGAGAAGCGTCCCCTATTGACCATCGAGACCGAACCGCAGCTCAGTGAAGCGCTGCGCCAGTCCTACCGCGATTGTGAAATCCTGTGGGTGGAAGTTTATGAGGGACCCGCAGGCATCCACTTCTACAGCGAGAACGCGGGCATCCGCATGGAAATGAGTTGCTCGGTGGCGCAGATGGGGGTCGCCTTGCGCGCGCCGCTGGCATGGGTGCAGGAGCGCGTCGAGCGGCACTACATCCCGCAGGGACGGCTCATCCAGAGCTTCCATGAGCGACTGCTGCGCGAGGCAATTGACCTGCTGCTCGGCGAGTTCCCCATCGAGTGCCACCATCAGATGCCGTTCGGCTTTGTGACGGGCTATCGGGCGCAGATGCCGCCGCAGATTGCCCGCTCCGCCGTCGATGTCGTGCTGCTGGTCAGCTCCAGCTACAATCCCGACGGGGTAGTGCTGCTGCCGATTAACCTGAACCTGCACAACGCGCATGTGTCCAACGAGCAGACGACGGAGAAGGATCGGCTGATGTGCGACTTCGCCCGCGAGATCGAGATGCCGTTCCTGACGATTCGCGCGGCGGAGCAGCCCGACGCCTATGTGTTCTCCGCGCCGTCGCTGAACGAGAAGTCGATTACGGTGGTAGGACGCGCGCCCGCCGACTGGGCGAACGCCATCCGCCCATTTATCGAAGCCGCGTTGGAGAGTTTGAATCGATCGCTGTAGTGGGGTATAATGCAACTGGAGGCAAACCTATGAACAAGTTCGGTCTGATCCTGGCTCTGGCGGCGCTGCTTGGCGCAGGCGCTGCGGCGATTATCGTGGGCGCGAAAGGCAACGAGACGACCCCAACGGCGGTCGTGTCCTCGCCTGAGAAAGCGTCCTGCTGCTCTGGACACAAGTAAACATGAGGCGGGGGAAGGTAAAGCCTTTCCCCAGTAAGACAGTTGATTCCTCGCTTCGCTTGGAATGACAAGGCTGCTTCTGCCAGAGAATCGTCATTCCGAGCGAAGCGAGGAATCTGAAACTTTCCGCATGGTGCGCAAAGCCATCGTCCCGATGGCAGGGTTAGGCACGCGCCTGTACCCTGTCGGGGTTATTTTGCCAAAGGGGTTGATGCCGTTCGCGCTGGCGGACGGTAGACTCACCACTGGGCTGCAATTGATTGCAGAGACGCTCCTCGCCGCTGGCGTTGAGCAGATTGGCGTGGTCGTTTCCCCCGAAAATCGCTCTGTTTATGAGGCGTTTCTGGAAGGCGGCGGCGCGCGCTACGCCCACGCCCGCGCCAAACGCCCTGAAATGCAACAGACCTACGAGTCGTTGCAACGCCTCCGCTGTCATCTGACCTTCGTTGAGCAACCCGAACTGCTGGGACTGGGGCATGCCGTGTGGTGCGCACGGGACTTTGCGGCGGGCGAACCCGTCCTCGTGTTTCTGGGCGATCATATCCCCATGCCTCTGGGCGACCCCACGCCCATCCGTCAGGCGATGCGCCTGTTTGACGAGCGTCAAGCCCCCATCTACAGCGTGCATCGCGTCCCGCTGGATAAAGTCTCACTGTATGGCGTGTTGCAGGGCGAGCCGACGGACGCGCCGCGCGTCTACCGCTTGCTCCAGCTTTATGAGAAGCCGACGCCCGACTACGCGCAGCAACATCTGCACACGGCGGGCTTAGCCCCTGACGAGTTTTTCGCCCACAGTGGCGTATATGCCTTTCCTCCCGCGCTGTGGGACGCGCTGGAGCAAATCGCCGCGGCGCATGACCCATCGCAGGGCGAGTGGACGCTCACTCACGCCCAGCAACGCCTGCTCCAGCAGACGCCTGCTTATCTGTACGAAACCGAACATCACTGGCTGGACTTCGGCACGGCGCGGGAATACCAACGCGCGTTCTGCTACCTGGCGGGGTGCAGCGATGTATAAAAGCGAGTATCGCTATGGCAGTGAATCGCTGACGCTCACGGCGCAGCCTGACGGCAAGGGCTGGAAAGTCACGCTGCCCGACGGTTCGGAGTATTCAGTTCTGAGCGCGGAAGTGGGCGAGAACACGCTGACGCTGCAGACTCCGACGGGGCGCGTGCAGCTCGCTTTTGTGCAGACGCCGCAGGGCATGGAGATTCAGTATCGCGGGCGCGTCTATCGCTTTCAACGGGCGGAACCCATACGACGGAGTGGAACCCAGCACTCCAGCGCGGAAGGCGTCCTTACCGCGCCGATGCCAGGCTTAGTTACCAAAGTGTTCGTACAGCAGGGCGAGCGCGTAGAGGCGGGGCAACGCCTGCTCACCCTCGAAGCGATGAAGACCGAGCAGTCGCTGCGCGCGCCATTCGCAGGCGTGGTGCAACAGCTCAACGCGCGGGAAGGCGAGCTGGTGCAGGAGGGCGCGATTCTGGTGGAGGTTGTGGAAGCGTAGCGCTATTCTGCCGTATGCACCAGCACGCCATCCACAAAAGTGGAGCGCGCCTTGCCGATTAACTCCCAGCCTTTGAAGGGGGTGTTCTTGCTTCGGGAGCGCAGTTCGGCGGAGTTCACACGCCAGCGCAGGTTCGGATCGATCACAACTATATCGGCGGGCGCGCCCACCTGAAGCGTCCCCGCGAGCAGCCCCATCAGACGGGCAGGAGCGGTACTCAGCAGGTTCACAATCTGCAACGGCTCCAGCGGGTTAGGCAGCCGGCTGTTCCACAGCAACACACAGCCCAGCGCAGTTTCCAGCCCCAGAATGCCGAAGGGGGCGGCGGGGAACGGCTGCGCTTTCTCGAACGGCGCGTGCGGCGCGTGGTCGGTCGCGATGCAGTCAATCACGCCCTGCAGCACGCCCTGCGTCAGCGCGGCGCGGTCCGCTTCCGAGCGCAACGGCGGGTTCATCTTCGCGTCGGTATCGAACTCGGCGCACGCCGCATCGGTCAGCAGCAGATGGTGGGGCGAAACTTCGCACGAGATCCGCACGCCCTGCGCCTTGAAAAAGCGGATTAGCTCCACGCCCATCGCCGTCGAGAGATGCTGGATGTGCAGATGGCAACCTGTCTCCTGAGCGAGCAGCGCGTTGCGGGCAATCTGCACAGTTTCCGCCGAGCCGGGCGCGCCCTTCAGCCCGAGTTGCGCGCTGATTGCGCCCGCATGCATGCTCGCGCCCTCGCTAAGCGTCTTATCCTCGCAGTGCGTCACGACAGGTAGGTCATACGCCGCGCAGCCCAGCATTGCCCGACGCATCACCTCGGCGGACTGCACGGGGAAAGCGTCGTCGGAGCAGGCGACCGCCCCCGCCTGTTTCAGTGCGTGGTAGTCGCAGGGAGCCTCGCCGCGCATGCCCTGCGTGAGCGCAGCCACCACATAGACTTTGCAGGGCGATTCGCGTCGGGCGCGCTCCAGAATCTCACGCACGAGCATCGGGCTGTCTAACGGCGGGTCGGTGTTCGGCATGCAGCAGACGCTCGTGAAGCCCCCCGCCACTGCCGCCGCGCCCCCAGTCTGCAGAGTCTCTTTATAACTCTGCCCCGGCTCGCGCAAATGCACATGGATATCGACCAATCCTGGCGCAATCCAGCAATCCGTGCAGTCGATCACGGTCTCGCCCGCCTCAGGCGTCAGCGCGGGCGCGATTTCGGCGATTCGCCCCTCGCGCATGCGCAAATCGCCGCGCATATCTAAGCTCTGCGCGGGGTCGAGGAGGCGTCCGTGTTTGAGGAGATAGCCTGTCATCAAGTCGCTACCAGAGGGTCGTAATCACTCCGAGACTCACAATACGGGAGTCTTTGGTTACAATCACTGTGTGTTCGCTTAACACATCACGAAACACGATTCCTGTGGCAACAATAATCGCGTCATGAATGCGAAGCTGGTTCGGCAGGTTTTCGACGACAAGCTCATCCAGAGGATATGTTGCTACATTAGGCGTGTGCGCGATAAACTGTAAGACACGCTTCACATCGATCTGGATACGCCTTTTTGTGAACAGAAAATGTATTTCCGCTAATACAATTGTTGGGATTACGATCCTTGCGCTTGTATCCGATAAGGCTTGCGTCGCTTGCTGCGACAACTGAGCGTCTCCCGTTAGAAACCACACAAGGGCATGGGTATCAGGGATGTAAGTCATCGCTTGCTTCTTCGTCCTCCCACTCCCAGCTTATTTCGGCGGCGCGAATCTCTTCTTCGGTGAAGCCAGGCTCGACTTGTAGAATCCCGTAGAGGTCAGCGAACGAACGAATAGTCGGCATCGGCTCCTCCACGACATCACTTTGAGCTGCTATCCGCGCCTGTATAGCCCTTAGTTGCATTTCCAGAGCGCGGATCTGCACAATCAGAGTCGGATCTGACTTCATCACAGTTGGAGTATACCTGAACTTCTGCAGAGCGCATCCGCCACCTTCACTGCCCGAACCGCCTCTTTCACATCATGCACGCGCACGATGTCTGCGCCCCAGGCGACGGCGAGCGCGAGCGTGGCGAGTGTGCCCTCCAGCCGCTCTTCGGGGGGCAGCCCGCCCAGGATGTGCCCAATAAACGACTTGCGTGAGGTTCCTACCAGAATCGGAAAGCCGAGCGTGCCGAGTTCGGGCAGCCCGCGCAGCAACTCCAGATTATGCTGCACCGTCTTGCCGAAGCCGATGCCCGGATCCAGCCAGATATGCTGGCACGGGATGCCTGCCTGCGCAGCGCGTCGGGCGTGGGCGTAGAGCGTCGCTTTGACCTCCGCAACCACATCGTCGTAGGTGGGGTTCTGCTGCATGGTTTGCGGCGTGCCTTTGATGTGCATCAGCACAATCAGCGCGCCTGTTTGGGCGACCACCTCCAGCATGCGCGGGTCGAAAGTCGCGCCGCTGATGTCGTTCACGATGGACGCGCCCGCCTGCAACGCCAGTTGCGCCACGCGGCTCTTGGTGGTGTCCACCGAAATCACCGCTTCGGGATAGCGCACCGCGAGGGCTTCAATCAGGGGAACCACGCGCCGTATCTCTTCCGCTTCGGGCACGGGTTCAGAGCCGGGGCGCGTCGATTCGCCGCCGATGTCGAGGATGTCCGCTCCTTCGGCGAGCATCTGCTCGGCGCGGGCGAGCGCGGCGTCCAGCGTCGCATAACGTCCCCCGTCGTAGAAGCTGTCAGGCGTCGCGTTCAGCACGCCCATCACCAGCGTGCGCTGACCAATCGCTTCCAGCAACGGGCGCAGGCGTTCAGTTATAGTCGGCATAGCGGCGGGGCGGTCGGGGCAACTCGTTCAGCGCGTCGGGGAGATACTCCAGCATCTGCTCGCCCACGCGACTGAAGGCGAAACCGCGCTCGCGCGCCGCGCCAATCGGGTCGCGCAGGAACTTGATACGGAACACGGCGTCCTCCGTCAGCAGGTGCAGCAGCATCTCCATCTGCACCTTATCGAGGCGTTCCAGCTCGATAATCGCCCACACGATAATCTCCAACGGGGCGGAGACATCGAAGGCGAGATGTTCGTAGTCGCTGACCGCCTGTGCGTGGCGTCCGAGGTTGTCCAGCAGGCGTGCGCGGCGCAGGCGATAATGCGCCGACTGCGGCTGCAATCGCACCAGCTGGTTGGCGACCTGCAGGGCATGCTCGTAGTCCATCGATTGCCAGTAGGCGTCGAGCATATGCTCCAGCGGGATGGGGTGGTCGGGGGTTTCCTGGAGCCAACGCTGACATTCGGAGACGGCTTCTGTCAAATGACCGCTCTCGATGAGCAGCTCCACCAGGCGTTCACGCACGGGGGCAGCGTCGGGGTTGAATTGCAACGCCGCGCGCATCGCCTCAATTGCGCCGCGCCAGTTGTCCTGCAGGCGATAGACTTCGGCGAGGCGCAAGTAATATTCCAGGGGAGCGTCGCCTGCCTGTACCGCGCGTTGCAGCACGCGCACGGCTTGCTTCAGTCGTCCACGCCGCACATATTCCTCAGCCTGTTGCAGGGTTGTGGGTTTCATCACGCTCTCCACTTTCGCCCATCACACTGCTTTATTATAACCTACGCAGGCGACGGGCGTCGTCAGCATTTATGCGGTATTTTCGTAGGCGACCACTTGATTCCTGCCGTTTCGTTTGGCGGTTTCGAGCGCTTCGTCGGCTTTTTCCAAGAGCTGCGCGGGGTCGTCCGTGCTGTTAGGATACGCGGCGACGCCGATACTGACCGAGATTTTGAGGCGGGGGTCGCCCGTCGTGTCGAGGAAGGTCGTATTGCGCACTGCCTGCGCCACGCGCCGCGCGGCGGCGACCCCGCCCTGCAGGTTGGTGGAGGGCATTAACACAACAAACTCGTCCCCGCCGTAGCGGGCGATGAGCTCCGTGTTGCGCAGTGCATGCTGCAGCGTCTCCGCCAGCTGCACCAGCAGATAGTCGCCCTCTAAGTGTCCGTATTCGTCGTTTACCCGCTTGAAGCCGTCGAGGTCGATGAGCATCAGCGCCAGCGGGTGCTGATAGCGGCGGCAGAGCTTCATCTCCTCGCGATAGCGCTCCTGAAAGTGGCGGTAGTTATACAATCCCGTCAGCCCGTCGGTGGTGGCGAGCCGTTCGAGGTCGCTCAGCAGCTGCGCCCGCTCCAGCACGCTGGTCAGCTGGAACGCGAGCGTCTGCAGCAGTTCGAGATCGAGTTCGTTGAAGGGGGGCAGTTCGCTGCGTCCGAGCGCGACGACGCCCTGCAGGCGGATACCCCCGCGCAGGGGCGCGACGGCGAGGCTTCTGAGGGGAGCAAACAGTTCGGCATGCTCATGCGAAGCGTCCACAATCAGCCCGTGTTGCAGGCTGAGTTCCGACTCGGTCGCTGTCAGTGTGGCTAATGCCGTCCGCAGGTCGGGCGGCGCGCCCACCTGCGCTGCGATGTCGAGTTGCTCGCCGCGTTTGAGCAGCAGCTGCGCATGGTCATAGGGCAGGAGCGTCTTGATGAGGTTCAGCGCGTGCTGGGCAAGCGACTGCGCGCTGTCGGTGGAGAACAGAAGGTTCTCCATATCATACAGCAGCTGGGTTTCGGCGAGGCGCGCGCCCATCAGGCGCAGCTGCTCCGAGAGCATCAGCAAGCCTGTCAGGTAGGGCGTCAGGTCGCGCAGGCGGGCGCGGGTTTCAAGCGAAAAGCCCCCTTCGGCGCGGGTGGTGAGTGCGACCGCGCCGGTGATACGCCCTTCGCAGAGGAGCGGCTGGACAATCGCGTCGGCGCGTTCGGCAGACGCGCCGTGCGCTTCCGCGAGCTGCTCGCAGCGGAGCGTCTCGGCGCGCAACTGGTCGGCGACTTGCTGGGGCGGCGGCTTTTTCTGGAATGGGCGCACAGGCGTCAGCGAAGCCGTCTGGGGCAGCGGCGCGAGCGAGCCAATCGCGCAGGCGACACGCAGCAGCGCGCCCGTCTCGTCAGTCAGGTAGAGCGCCGCGCCCGACGCGCCAAACCGCGCGCGCAGTCGCTCCAGAATCGTCTGATAGAGCGCGTTCGGGTCGCGGGCTTGCTGCAGGGCGTGGAGCAGTTCCGCCGCGTCTTGCAGCGTCGTCAGATGCGCTTCCAGTCGGCGGTAATGGTGCGCCAGTTCGCGATAACTCTCTCGGATGCGGCGCTGGGCCGCTTCGCTCTCGGCGACCACCTGCTCCGCCTGTTGCAGCAGCGCATCCTGTTCCGCCAGAATGCGCCGGCGCCACGCCCAACCCAGCGCCGCGCCTAACCCCAGCATGCCTATAATCCAGCTCTGGCTCAGCAGGTCGGCGGGAATCGATTCCCCTGTGGTGAAAAACGAGGCAGTATAAACCGCCCCTGCGCCCGCGACTCCCCCCAACAGTGCGCCTGCCGTCCCTGAGCGGAGTAGCGCGTGAAATAGAGGCGCGAGCAGCAGCCAGTACGCCCACGCCGCGCCCTGCAACACCCAAAGAATCGCGCCGATGAGCGCGTTATCTACAATCAGCCCGAAGAGGGTTGAATCGAGGGATTGCTTGCGACGCTCAAGCAGGGAAGCGAGCAGCGCGCCCAGCGCCAACGCACCCAATCCTGCCCACGCCGCCTCTGAAAGCGCACGCTGCCAGAACACGCCGCCCAAATACACCAGCCCAACCGCCCTCAACGCCCACACGTGAGGCTCCCCTGAAACATAAAAAGTATACCTGGATTGCAAAAACCTCGACGCCCTATTCCGTGCGCGTCGACAGGTACAATACAACGGGAGGTCAACGATGCGATTACCGTTCAAGAAAATTCTGGCGCCGACGGACTTCAGCGAGCCGTCCTACTATGCGCTCGATATGGCAGTGGAGCTGGCGGAGCATTTCAACGCGGAGCTGCACCTGCTCCATGTCGTACCGCCGCTCCATGTGGTGCCTGTGCCTGTGAATGTGGAAGTGCCGTTGTACGAAAGCGAGATGCGCGAGGCGGCGGAGCGGTCGATGCAGGAGTTGATGGAGCAGCGCATCCCGAAGAACCTGACTGTGTTCGCGAGCGTAGTGTGGGGCGACCCCGCCGACGAGATTATCGCCTACCAGAAAGAGAAGGGCGTGGATTTGATTGTGATTGCTACGCATGGGCGCAGCGGCTGGAAACGCTGGGTGTTCGGCTCCGTGACAGAGAAGGTGGTGCGCATGCCTACCTGCCCCGTGCTGACTATTAACGCGCCGCAAGAGGAGTAGCCATGCGCTTCTGGGGTGCGAAGCGCCCGCTGATTTTCGGGCATCGCGGCGCGAGCATGCACGCGCCTGAGAACACGCTGTCCGCGTTCCGTCTTGCCTTAGAAATGGGCGCGGACGGTATCGAACTCGATATCACCCCCAGCGCGGACGGCGTGCCGATGGTGATTCACGACCCGAACTTGGAGCGCACAACGAACGGCAAAGGGGATGTACGCCAGCTTAGCGCCGCCGAAATCCAGCGCTACGACGCGGGCGTCCATTTCGGCAGTAAATACGCGGGCGAGCGCGTGCCCACCCTGCAAGAGGTGTTCGAAGCCTTCGGCAACCGCACGCGCTATAACCTCGATATGAAAACCTTCTACCCCCAAGACCGCCCGATTGTGAAAACCATCCTGAGGCTGATTGAGCAGTATCAGCTTGCGCCTTACATTCTCATTTCATCGTTCAGCCTCGATACGCTGCGCTGGTTCACGGAGGAGTCGCGTCAGTTGCGTTTAGGCGTGCTGATTAGTCAGCATACGCCGCATATGATGCTGGAGGACGGGCGTCGCTGGGGCGTGCGCTACGAGGCGTTGCACCCGAACCACACGCTGGTTGACGAGTCGGCGATGCGCAAGGCGCGCCAGCAACGCAAAAAGATGGTCGTGTGGACAGTGAACGACGCCGAGCGCAAGCGCGAACTCACCGCGCTGGGCGTCGACGCGATTATCACAGACGATCCCGTGCGCTAAGGACGCCCGCGGGCAGGAGACGACGGCGTTTCTGATGATTCTCGCCCTTGATTTAGGCACGACGGCGGCGAAGGCGGCGGTGGTCTCCCCTCAGGGCGAGCTGCTCGCGTGGGACGCGGAGCCGCAGGCGTTGATTTTCACGCCCGACGGCGGCGTGGAGCAGGACCCGCGCGCATGGTGGGAAACGCTTACGCGCCTTGTGCAACGCCTGCTCACGAACGCGCCCGAACTGCGCGCCGCGATACGCGCCGTCTGCTGCACAGCGCAGTGGTCGGGCACGGTCGCCGTCGACGCGGGGGGCGAGCCGTTGGGGAATGCGATTATCTGGATGGACACGCGCGGCGCGCCCGCTATCGCCGAGCTGGTTGGCGGCTTCCCCAGCGTGATGGGCTACAACCTGTTCAAGTTGCGCACTTGGCTGCGCCTGACGGGGGGCGCGCCCGCGCGTTCTGGCAAGGACCCGCTGGCGCATATCTTGTGGCTGCGCCGCGCCGACCCCGCCCGCTACCGCGCCGCCTGCAAGTTCCTGGAGCCGAAAGACTATCTGAACCTGCGCCTAACAGGACGCTGCGCGAGTTCTTACGAGACGCTCGCGCTCCACTGGCTGACCGACAACCGCGATGTTCGGCGCATCGACTATCATCCGACGCTGCTGCGCTATGCGGGTCTGCGCCGTGAGCAGTTCCCTGACCTGTACCCCAGCACGGCGGTTCTGGGCGAGTTGCTGCCCGCCGTCGCCGACGAGTGGGGCTTGCCGCGCGGTGTGCAAGTAATCGCGGGATCGCCCGACTTGCACGCTACCGCAATCGGCTCGGGCGGTCTGAGCGATTTTCAGGCGCACATGGCGCTCAGCACTTCGGCATGGATTAGCTGCCATGTGCCGTTCAAGCGCACGGACATCCTGCACAATATCGCAACGCTGCCCGCAGGGATACCGGGGCGCTATTTCATCGCGAACGAGCAGGAGACGGCGGGCGCGTGCCTGAACTGGCTGTGTGAGGTGTTCTGGAGCGATTCGCCGCCGCCCGACGCCTACGCGCAGCTGGACGCTTACGCCGCGCAGTCGTCCCCTGGTGCGAACGGCTTGCGCTTTACCCCGTGGCTGGTGGGCGAGCGCACGCCCGTCGAGAACCCCCACATTCGCGGCGGGTTTCAGGGCTTGAGTCTGCATCACGGGCGTTCGGAGATGGCGCGCGCGGTGCTGGAGGGCGTCGCGCTGAACGCCCGCTGGCTGCTGGAGGCGGTGGAACGACTCGCAGGCCGGCGGTTGAACCCGATCCGACTGATTGGCGGCGGGGCGCGCTCAGCAATCTGGGCGCAGATGATTGCGGACGCGCTGAACCGTGAAATCTGGCAGATGGCGCAGCCGCAGATGGCGACGGTGCGCGGCGCGGGCATGCTCGGCGCGGTCGCGATGGGCTGGACCGATTGGGTACAGCTGGAGCGGTGTGCCCCGGTGCAGGCGAAGTTCACGCCCGACGCGGCGCGTACCCGACTCTACGACGCGCTCTATCGCGAGTTCCGCGCCCGCTATCGGGTAGAGTCTCGGCTGAGGCGATGAGAATTGTAATCGCAGGCTACTACGGCTACCGCAACTGGGGCGACGAAGGCTCGCTCGCAACCCTGCTGCAGGCTCTTATACCGATTGGAGGTTCAAATGTCGTGTTTCAGCCCTCACCCCCCTACCCCTTCTCCCACGCAGTGGGAGAGGGGGAGCGAGCATCGCGGCGCACGCGCTCGGTTCCCCTCTCCCACGCCGTGGGAGAGGGGCTGGGGGTGAGGGAAAAATTAGTCATCGTTCTCTCAGGCGACCCCGCATTTACTCAGGCGACTTACGGCGTGCAAGCCGTACCCCGCATGGACTTACGCGCCGTCCGACAGGCGATTCGCGACTCGGACGCGCTCATTTTCGGCGGCGGGAGCCTGCTGCAGGACGCCACCAGCCTGCGCTCGCTGCTGTATTACCTCGCGCTGATTCGCTGGGGGCTGATGGCGCACGGCAGAGTGTTGCTGGTCGGGCAGGGCGTGGGTCCGTTGCATCGCCCGCTCAGCCGCTGGCTCACCCGCGCGACGCTGCGCCGGGTTCCGTTCTTGAGCGTGCGCGACGCCGACTCCGCTCGGTTGCTGAGCAGAATAGGCGTCTCGCATGCGACGGTAGACGCTGATTTGACATGGGCGCTCGCGTCCCAGCCGCCGCATATCGAGCTGGACAAGGACGCGCGTTGGATTGGGCTTGCGCCGCGCGCCTGGCGAGACGCCCCAGTACGGGAAGCGTTCGCCGCGCTCTGCCGCCAGATTCATGCCGATGGCTACCGCGCGTTGCTCATCCCCATGCAGGAAAATCAGGATCGCTCGCTGTGTGAGTCAATCGCTTCAGAGAGCGGCGCCCTCGTGCTACCCGCGCCTGCGCATCCCGCGCAATTGCTCGGCGTGATGACCGCGCTGGATGGAATGGTCGCCATGCGCCTGCATGGGGCGATTTTCGCTGCCTCGCAGGGTGTCCCCACGCTCTGCATCGCCTATGACCCCAAAGTCGACGCGCTGGCGACCCAGCTGAGCGCGCCGCGAGTGCGCCTTGAATCGCTGGGCAGTGAATTGCTTCCCGCTTGGCAGGGCTTTCTTCAGGAACGCGACGCGCTGCGTCAGCAGCTCCAGCAGAGCGCGCCGTCTCTGCGCTGTGCGGTGGAAAGGCTGCTGCAGCGAGTGGAGAGCGGGTTAGGCTGCTAAAGAGAAGGCGTCGCTTACCGCGCCAGCCCCCACTGTTTCAACACATCCCACACTGGCGGACGCTCCCACAGCCAGCGCGCCTCCAGCCATAGCCCGTTCAGCACGCGACTGCGATACACCCCCTCCGAACCGCTGAACACCACGCGATATACGCCCGACTCATCCAGCTGAAGGAACTCTGCATACTGGCGGTCGGGGTCAATCATCCAGTATTCCTGAACGCCCGCCGCTTCATACTCTCATACTTGGTCAGGCGGTCGGTGTTGCGATTGCTGGGGCCAAGAGTCTCTACAATCACATCGGGCGCGCCCTCGAAATAGTGCTGTCGAAACTGCCCCGAATTGCCTGGCAGAATCACCACGAGGTCAGGTTCTCGTGAGAGTCGAGCCACTCCAAGAACTCTTCGAACGAGATTTTGCCCTGCGGCGGCGTGCGCACCCCCTCATAAATGACCTGCTCCATCGTGGTTCACCGAGAGGGATTATACCAGAAAGCCTTTCGCACAGCGTGAGAGGGAATTCCCCACTCATCTCGAATCAACTCCCCGATGATTCGCGCGCTCCGCTGGGCGACGATGGCGATGTTAATCGTGATTGCGGCGATTACCTTCACGCCGCTGGTGTGGCTGCTCGCCGCCTCGCTAAAAGCCCCTGAAGACCTGTTTTCATACACTTTTTTCTCGCCCAACCCCAGCCTGAAAAACTTTTATGACTTGTTTACGCAGGTCGACTTCCTGCGCTTTGTGGCGAACAGCGTGTTTGTCGCCTGCGCGGGCGTGGTGATTCAGCTCTTCTTCTCGTCGCTGGCGGGCTACGCGCTCGCGAAGTACGAGTTCAAAGGCAAGCAGGCAATCACGATTCTGATGCTGGCGACGCTGCTCATACCGGGTCAGGTGACCCTCGCGCCGACTTACGAACTCATCTATCGGATGGGGCTGGTGGACACCTACGCGGGGCTGCTTGTGCCGGGCGCGGTGAGCGTGTTTGGCATTTTCCTGTTTCGGCAGGCGATGCTGAGCGTGCCCACAGAGCTGATTCACGCCGCGCGCATCGACGGCTGCTCGGAGTTCCAGATTTACTGGCAGATTGTCGTGCCCACCGTGCGCCCGATGATTGGCGCGTTCGTGCTGATTGCGTTCATGGGGCAGTGGAACTCGTTTTTGTGGCCCCAGATTATTCTGCACAGCGCGGAGCGGTTCACTCTGCCGATTGCGCTGACGCAGATGGTGGGGATTTATCAGCAGCAGTACGGCATGCTCATGGCGGGCACGCTGCTCAGCATCCTGCCGGTGATGGCGCTCTTCCTGTTCCTGCAGCGCGAGTTCGTGGCGGGGCTGACGGCAGGCGCGGTGAAAGGATAAACAGACCACCCCGACAGGACTCTATTCCCCTACGGCGAATACTCTGCTTCGTGGAGGGCATATGAGTATGCAATACACGCATCTGGGTCGTTCAGGATTGTTGGTGAGCCGACTCTGCCTCGGCACGATGAACTTCGGTCCCAACACCAGCGAGGAAGATGCCTATAAAATCATGGATCGCGCGCTGGAGCTGGGGATTAACTTTTTTGATACGGCGAATGTCTACGGCTGGGTCAAGGGCGAAGGCGTCACGGAGCAGATTATCGGGCGCTGGTGGTCGCAGGGCGGCGGTCGGCGCGAGAAGGTGGTGATTGCCACCAAGGTCTACGGCGTGATGGGCGACTGGCCCAACGAGTCGCGCCTGTCGGCGTTGCACATCAAGCGCGCCTGCGAGGATAGCCTGCGCCGCCTGAAAACCGATTACATCGACCTGTATCAGATGCACCATGTGGATCGCGAGTGCCCGTGGGAGGAGATCTGGCAGGCGATGGAGCAGCTCTATCGCGAGGGGAAGATTCTGTATGTGGGCAGCAGCAACTTTGCGGGCTGGCACATCGCGCAGGCGCAAGAGATTGCCAAGCAACGCCATTTTATGGGGCTGGTCTCCGAGCAGAGCCTGTATAACCTCAACGCGCGGATGATCGAGCTGGAAGTAATCCCCGCCTGTTTGCACTACGGCGTGGGGATTATCCCGTGGAGTCCGCTGGCGAGCGGGCTGCTGGGCGGCATTCTGAAGGGCGTGCGCGAGGGACGCCGCGCATCCGAGAGCGTACAGCAGGCGTTGGCGAAGTATCGCGACCGCATCGAGCGGTACGAGGCGTTCTGCGAGGAGCTGGGAGAAGAGCCAGCGAATGTCGCGCTCGCGTGGCTGCTCCATCAGCCTGCCGTGACCGCGCCCATTATCGGACCGCGTACGCTGGAGCAGCTGGAGCGCAGTATGCGTGCGCTGGAAATCAAGCTCGACGACGCCGCGCTCAAGCGACTGGACGAGATTTTCCCGGGTCCAGGCGGTCCCGCGCCTGAAGCGTATGCGTGGTGATTGCCTTGCTGGGCGCAAAACTGCAGGGGCGCGTCCGCGACGCGCCCCGCGCTCTGCGGACGATTTAATCTTTGAGGGAATCTCTCTCCGTAAAATCCTCCGTGCATTGACGGGGCGGCCGTAATCTACTCGCGTCGGACCGCTTCCCGTATCGCCGCCCCTGTGATTGCAAGCAACGGCAACGCCACCCCCACCACGAAGCCCAACGCCATCACTGCTCCACCCTGAGCCGCAAGATAGGCCAGTATCAGCATCAGGGGATACTTGATGGGGCTGCTGAGCATCAGCAGACGCGGGAAAAGCGGGTTGTGTTGCGGTTTGAAGAAACGCACCATCAGCACAAAAAAGCCCGTTGCCCAGCCGATAGCCAGCATCCCCAGCAGCATGCCCACGCCGAGCTGCCACATGCCCGCCGCCACGCTCGCCGCGACCCCCACGCCCCCCAGAATCGCCGTCCACTTGCCCACCACCTTCGCCAGCAGCGCGGGGTTCTCCATCACGCTCACGGCTTGTCCTCCATCTGGTTCAGCTTGTTCACCACGCGAATCATCTGCACTAACCCCGCAACCATCCCCAGCAGCGTGAGAATCATTGTCCAGGTCGGCGAGGTACCGAACCGTCCATCGAGCCAGTAGCCCAGCAGTGCGCCCAGAATCACAGGACCTGCCAGCGAGAAGCCGATGGAGAACGCGAGGCTAATCGCGCGCGTGTTGCGCTGAAAAGTGGGCGACGGCTGCGCGCCGGGCAACTGTGGACGCTCAAACTCCACCTTCGGCGGCTCTGGCAGCTCGGGCGTCGGGGGCAGCTTCGGAATCCGCTCCTCCTCATCGGGCGACGGCGTCCAGCGCGAATCGGTCATGGATTAGCCTCACCGCCTTCTCCACTTCGCTTTCGGGAATAATGCACGAGAGCGACAGTTCCGAGTCCGCCGTCTGCCAGATGGGAATGCCTGCGTCCGTAAGCGTTTGATGCAGCTCGGCGAATACGCCCGGCTGATGGCTGTAGCCGTCGGCAATCAGCGAGACCATCGTGCAGCCCTCCGCAATCGTAATCGGCACGGTGCGCAGGCGTTCGCTCAGCCCCGCCTTGTGGAGCATATCGCGCTGAATCTGGCACAGCTGGCTCGGCAGCTCGCCGAACTGGAACAGGTAGAACCAGCTCGGCTCGCCCAGCGGAACCACGAGACCGTCGAGCGTGGTACGCACGGTGTGCCAGTGTTCGCGCGGGAAGGCGAAGCCCAGCCCCTCCTCGTCCACGCCCACGCCCTGCAGGTTCACCCCCACCCGCGCCATCAGGCGGTAAATTTCCAGCTCCAGTTGCGCCTTGTGTTCGGGATACGGGATATGGAAACTCAGGTACGCCAGTTTGCCGGTGTGGGTGACGCCCGTGATGCGCCGCTGTCCGTTCGCGTGCGCCACGACGCGCGTGCCCGCCTCGTCGGTGAAGGTGCATTTCACCCACAGCGGGATGCCGTAGTCCATCGCGATTTCGGCGGCGCGGGGATGCAGCACGCGCGCCCCCTGATGGGCAATCTCCGCCACCTCCTCATAGCTCACCTCTGGCAGGGTAATCGCGTCGGGCACAAAGTCGGGGTCGGCGGTTTTGACGCCGTTCACATCGGTATAGATTTCGACGGCTTCGGCGCGGAGCGCGGCGCCGAGCGCGGCGGCGGTCGTGTCGCTGCCCCCACGCCCTAAGGTGGTAATCGACCCGCGCGAGAAAATCGCGTCGGGGCGCGTCACGCCCTGAAACCCCGCCACAATCGGAATCCAGCCCTGCTCCAGACAGCGCAGGATGGGTTCGGGGTTAATCTCCAGAATCCGCGCGTTGCCAAACTCATTGTCGGTGATAATCCCCGCCTGATTGCCCGTGAGCGCGACCGTGGCATAGCCCAGCGTGCGCAGTGTCTGCGCCATAATCACGGTGGAGATAATCTCGCCGCACGCCATCATCAGGTCGCGCTCGCGGGGGGCGGGGGGAATGGTGGGGTCGATTTGCGTCAGCAGGTCTACCAGCGTATCGGTGGCGTAGGGCGCGCCGCGCCGACCAATCGCCGAGACCACCACCACGGGACGCGCGCCCGACTCGATACACTGAATTACCTTCCGCGCCGCCATCAGCCGATGCTCCGGCGTGTCCACACTCGTCCCGCCGAACTTGAGAACCCGAATGCGCATCTCGGGGAAAGTGTACCTGATATCCGTTCTCCTGCCACACGGGAGTGGACAAGGGTGTGGGGGCTGAGTTCAGGGGGAGGACGCAAGGGAGCATTGTTTCAGCCTTCACCCCTCTCCTGCGACGCAGGAGAGGGGGAACACCTCATACAGGGCGCGGATGGGCATCGCTCTACCCCGTGCCCATCAACGCCGTCTGCCACAGTCCGTAGCCGACGCCGTAGCGGGCGCGCGCGCCGTACAGCACCTTATCGCGCATGAACACCTGCTCGCTGTCGGGTTTGTCCAGCGCGGCGAACTCCAGCGGCACATCCCGACGCTCCTGCAGCACCACCGCCCGCATCGCCCGTGAAGTGTCCAGCAGGAACCACTTGTTCTCGTGCGCGCCCGTGATGTAGTGCGACACAATCAGGCGCAGCTTGCCCTGCAACACATTCCGATAGGGCGTGAAGTTGTTCGCTGTGTTCGCCTGCACCACAATCGGCGACTCCAGCAGCTCCATCGCCAGCCACTGCAGCTTGGGACCCACCAGCAGCGTGTCGGGGATGATTCCCATCGGGCGTCCGCGGTCGTCTTTGAACTGCATCATCTGCGCCATCGCCGCCTGCAGGCTGCTTGTGGAAAGCGCGCCGCTATAGATATTGCTCTGCAGTCCGCTGTCGCCCTCTTTGTGGTCGGTATCGAACAGGAGCTGCCCGTCATAGCAACGCCCGTCGATAGAACCTCGAATCAGCGCCTCAATCACCAGTTGCTCCTTGTGGCGCACGGCTTCGCGGGCGAGGTCGCGCACGCGCATCCGAATCATATCGTACTGCTCGTCCTCCAAGGCGCGCCGCTCGACGGCGATGGACGCTTCCCACACCTGGTCGCTGATAGCGTATTCATACACGCCGAGACCTGCAGGTTGGCGCTCGTCCACGAACTCGCGCATCACGGGCACGCTGCCCAGCCAGCCGTATTTTTGCACGGGTAGGTTCGTGCGCACAATCGTGGCAATCTGGGGCGTGATGCTCGCCTCATCGAGCTGGCGATAGGCGCGGAAGAACTCCGTACGCAGCCCCGCCTCTACCAGCGAGAGCAAATCGCTTCGTACTAACGGCATCTTGGCTCACCTCCTCAGACCGTGTGGTTGTCAATCCGGATCCGCACGCGGTTGCCGTCCAGCAGCTCGACCACCGTGCCGACCACGATATTGTGCGTGCTGGTTTTGGCGACCTCGTTGTCGCTGGCGGCGCGCACGGTTGCGCCGATATCGGCTTGCGTATAGCTCCCGATGCGGTTGTAGACGAAGCTGCCGCGCTTGACTACGCGACACCGTTTATCGCCGTTGCCGCCGCCCGTGTTGTCCACGCTCTCGAACGCCACGCCGACGAAGCGTAGCCCAGCGGCGTCGGCGGCAGGAACCAGATAGCCCGTGCTGTCCACGCACACCAGCGCGCCTTTCCAGATTTTCGCGTTCGCCTTCACGGGATAGGCGATAATCAGCCCTTCGCGCTCGTGAGCTTCGTAGGGTTGGGTTAATGCAGGCATCGTTATCGCGCCTCCTGCTGCAAAATTTCAGCGGGGTTCATATCGGGGAACGCGCGGCGCAGGAACTCTAAGGCGTCCGCGCTGAAGTTAGGCGTCTCGGTTTCGGGCGTTGGGGCAAGTTCGCCCAGCAGAGGGTGCGGCGGCAGACTGTTCACAAACTGGCGGAACAGCTCGGCGACGGAAGTGGTCGCGCCGCTGAACTGCACGGGCGCGTCGCCCTGCAGCAGAATCGCTTCGGCAAGCGGCGCGAGTGCGGGGGGCAGCTGCCCGCGCAGACTCCACTGCTGAATCTGCTCGCGCGCCTCGCGACGGCGCAACTCGGCTTCCAGCTCGCGGATACGCGATTCAAGCGCCTCATGGTACGACGGCGTCCCCGCCGTCGGCTGTAGCGTCGGCGTCTCGCCGACAGACTTGGCAGGATGTCGCGCTGGCGTCTCGCCGACGAAACTCGTCTCGCCGCGCGTCGGCTGTAGCGTCGGCGTCTCGCCGACGAAACTCGTCTCGCCGCGCGTCGGCTGTAGCGTCGGCGTCTCGCCGACGGACTCGTCGTGGCGTAGCGTCGGCGTCCCCGCCGACGACTCTCGAATCTCGACCGTTTCCAAACGAATCACCTCCACAGTGTCAGTTCGGAATGCATTAGCTCCGCGTTGGTAGCCGTCGGCGAGGACGCCGACGCTACGCGGGCGCAGCGTATCGGTAGGGACGCCCAGCGACATCTCGATTCCGTAGCCGGCGGCGGGGA
>CAYYCA010000004.1:21986-23965 GCA_964470265.1 uncultured Fimbriimonadales bacterium
GGGACGCCCCGCAACCTCTCGGTTCCGTAGCCGACGGCGGGGACGCCGTCGTACCGCCACGCCGCGCTTCCGTAGCCGTCGGCGAGGACGCTGACGCTACAAACGCCCTGCGCAGTGTGGAACAGTTGCGCGCTGGGGATGCGGGGGCTTGCCGTGATGGAGACCTCCAGCAGGCGGCGCAGGTCGCGACTCAACCCGACGCTCAGCCCGCGCAGACGCAATCGGCGCAGCAGCGCGTCCGCCTCAGGGAACAGCGCGAGCCTGCCATAGAGCGCATCGCCCTGGCGCCACAGGCGCACCAGCCACCCCAGCAGCAACGGCGACGGACGATGCTCCACCAGAATCGGCGCGGGCGCGCGGAACGAGCGAACCAGCCCCTCCAGCTGCGCCTCAGTGATGACAACCCCCTTGTCGGGATAGACCCCCGCTTCAATCAGTTTCGCGTCGCGGTAAATCCACTCTGCGCTCTGCATTCCATGCGCATGCGGATAGCAGCAAACGATTGGGGCAACCGTGATTGTTTCTTTATCGACTCAACTTCACAAACGCCTCAATCACCCCAACGGCGCGCTCTAAATCATTTTCCGATACATGCTCCAGCGTGTCTGTAATCCAGTGCCAGTTGGGGGGAACGCCCGGCTCCTGCTCACACCAGAGCGCGATTGCCTTGTAGCCTTTCAGGTAGAATGGCAGGGCGTCCGTGTACGCCCCGTGCGGCACGGCGCTTGGCTGGAGGCATAAGTCAGGACGCTCCTTCGCGAGGCACTCAAACTGGCGGATTATTTCAGGGTGCGCATGGGCGCGGGGCAGCATCGCCTCCGCAATCAGATAGCGCGGCTCGCCCAGCCCAATATGGTCGATAATCAGAAACTCGGCGTCGCGCAGCGAATAGCCGTACTCGCGCTCAAACGCAAACGCGCCGTTCGGTCGCCCTACCTCCTCGCAGCCCGTGAACACGCCCCAGACCTCCGCATCGGGCAGGGGGTTCTCTGCAAGGTGTTCCATGAGGGTCAGCAGCGCGGCGGTTCCTGAGCCGTTGTCGTTCGCGCCCTGCACCCACGGCAGAAAGAGTTCCCGATGGAGCAGCATGCCCATCCCGTAGAGCGCGACCAGCCCGCCGAGCGTCATCACAAGGCGCGACAAGCCGACTGACCACGCCTGCCCCATCAACGGCGCAAGCGCAAGCAGCACGGCGAGCAGCGTGTGCGCCATCAGCAGCCCCGCCTGCAGCTGGAAGTTCCGTCCGAAGGCGCGCACATGTTTCGGATGCCACATCAGCGCCGCCCGCTGGCTATCGATATGCGCTATTAACACGACGCGGCGACGCGCCTCATGCTGCGCCCTCGCAATTGCGATTAGGTTCGCGCTCGCGCGTTGCGGGAACAGGCGCATCACATCCCACCGCCCGCTCGCCAGCCCCCAGAACATCGCCATTCCTGCAAGGCTACACAGGGCAGCCGCCCCCCATGCAAGCGGCGCGCTCAGCCACGCCAGAACCGCCGAAGCCACAAATAAGAGCGAAACCGTGAGCCAAGCAGGGGTAAGCGAGGGAACGCTTCGAAACCGCTGCTCGAACACCGTCAGCCCGCGCTCCTGCAGGCGACGGTGGAGATACGCACGCAAGCGCGCCTCCGACTCCGTCGTCGCTGGGCGCGCCCCAAACGCTTGAATCAGTGTCGTCAGGTTTTGGTAGGTGGTGGACATAACCAAATTATCCCTCACCCCCAGCCCATCTCCTGATAAGAGTGCACTGCTCTGGTTCCACTCTGCCGTACCGATTTACGCAGCTCACCTTCCACGCCCCCCTCCGTAAGGTTCCCCCCGCTGCGCGAGGGGAACCAAGCCCTGCACGGTTCCCCCTACGCAGTAGGGGGAACCTTAAGGAGGGGGTTCTTGAAAAACAACGCTCTTACTCTCAGGTTAAGGGTAGAGCGTTGTATCCTTATCAGCATCCCCTCTCCCACGGCGTGGGAGAGGGG
>CAYYCA010000005.1:0-21494 GCA_964470265.1 uncultured Fimbriimonadales bacterium
GGCGGGGTAGGGGCACGGCGCGCCGTGCCCCTACGCAACCATTGCACCCGCCCCCACAGGCGTTTCCCCCAGTGCGCATCGGCGGGGTAGCACGGCGCGCCGTGCCCCTACAACCGCCGTCGTACCCTACGGAAATCGTCGTGCCCCTTCCAACCCACGCCCTAATCAGGCGCAGGGTATACTCCATTCGGGAGGACGTTCCATGAGTCAATATTGGAAGGGACCGCTGGAGCAGATAGACGACCACCGCTGGCGCATTCCGAAAAGCTACAAGCCTGGCATGCGCGTAGATGGTCTCATCTTCGCCAGCAAGGAGATGATCGAGCAAATCAAGCAAGACCAGGCCCCCGAGCAGGTGGCGAATGTGGCGTTTTTGCCGGGAATCGTGGGCTACTCTATCGCGATGCCCGACATCCACTGGGGCTACGGCTTCCCCGTGGGCGGCGTGGCGGCGATGGATTTGGAAGAAGGCGTGATTTCGCCGGGGGGGATTGGGTACGATATCAATTGTGGCGTCAGACTTTTAAGGACAGAATTAACCGAAAAAAAGGTTCGCCCGCGCCTGAAGGAGCTGGTTGACCAGATTTTCCGCGATGTGCCGGCGGGCTTTGGCGGCGAGGGGCTGATTAAGACTAACCGCGCCGAACTGCGCCAAGTGATGCTGAAAGGCGCGCACTGGATGGTGGAACACGGCTACGGCTGGGAAGACGACCTCGCCCACACGGAAGCGAACGGCAGACTCGATATGCCCGACCCCGATGTGATTACCGAGAAAGCCATCGAGCGCGGCAAAGACCAGCTCGGCACGCTGGGCGGGGGCAACCACTTCCTTGAGATTCAGGTGGTGGACGAAATCTACGACCCGCAAGCTGCCGCCGCGATGGGCATTACGCAGGTCGGGCAGGTCACGATTATGATTCACACCGGCTCGCGCGGCTTCGGGCATCAGACCTGCCAAGACCATCTGGATATTATGGAGGAGGCGCACAAGAAATATGGCATCAGCCTGCCCGACCGCCAGCTGGCGTGTGCGCCAATCAACTCGGAAGAGGGGCAGACCTACCTGCGTGCGATGCACTGCGCGGCGAACTTTGCGTTTGCCAACCGTCAGGCGATTGCCCACTGGACGCGCCAGGCATTCGCCAAAATCTTCAAGTCCACCCCAGAGAGTCTGGGCATGTATCAGGTGTACGATGTGGCGCACAACATCGCCAAGATTGAAGACCACGAATGGGAAGGCAAAAAGATTCGCGTATGTGTGCATCGCAAGGGGGCGACGCGGGCGTTCCCGCCGGGACACCCCGAAACGCCCGACGCCTACAAAGCGGTGGGGCAGCCTGTGCTAATCCCGGGTGATATGGGGCGGTACTCATTCGTGCTGGTGGGCACGGAGAACGCGATGCGCGAGAGTTTCGGCACGACCTGCCACGGTGCGGGGCGCATGATGAGCCGCAAGGGCGCACTGCGCGAGGCGCAAAAACGCGACATCGCCAAAGAGCTGGAGAAACAGGGCATCATCGTGCGCGCGCAGAACAAAGCCACCCTCGCGGAGGAAGCCTCCTACGCCTACAAAGATGTGGCGAATGTGGTGGAGGTGGTGCATAACGCGGGCATCGCGCGCAAGGTGGCGCGGCTCAGACCGATTGGCGTGGTGAAGGGCTAAAACAGGCGCATTTCGCCGTCGGGATTAGCGTCCACAGGCGCGACGAGGCTGGGGTCATCGTTCGCCGGACTGTTCACGCGCGGGCTGACGGGATAGGCAATCAGTAAGTCCTCAGGCGCGGGCTGCAGCAGCGCGTCGAGTTCCGCAAGCGATGAGTCGGGGCGAAGCCATAGTTCGTAAGCGTCAGGGGGCAACACCACCGCCATCCGATCGTGCAGGGGGCGAATCACAGCGTTCGCGTCAGTCGTGATAATCGTGCAGGTTTCTATTTCGCTGCCGTCGGGGCTGCGCCAGGTTTCCCACAAGCCCGCCAAGCCGATGGGCAGGTCGTCCGCAGGGCGCACGAAGTAGGGTTGCTTGGTGCGTCCGACCTTTTTCCATTCGTAGAATCCGCTCACGGGCACGATGCAGCGTCGGTAGCGGTAGGCGTTGCGGTAGGCGGGTTTCTCGCGCAGGGTCTCGGCGCGGGCGTTAATCATGCGGTTGCCGATGCTGGGGTCTTGCGCCCAGCTGGGCACCAAGCCCCAAACGAAGTGCGTCCACTCGCGGGTTTTGGCGTCGCGGTTGTAGCGCAGGGCTAAAACAGGCTGGCTGGGGGCGATGTTGTAGCGCGGCGCAATCGGGCGGGGTACGGGCGTCCCGAACCGCCATGCGAGCTGCTCTCCATCGGCGTACAGCGCGAACCGTCCACACATACTGTCTACTCCAATCGCTCGCCCACCTGCGGGCGGTAGCCGTTCACGAAGGCGCGGATGTCCATGCGCGGACGGCTTTCGGGCTGCACCTCCAGCAGGCGCAGCGCGCCCACGCCACAGGCGACGAGGAAGTGGTCGGGGTCGGTAGAGAGAATTTCGCCCTCACCCCCCCTGCCCCCCTCTCCCACGGCGTGGGCGAGGGGGGAATTAACTCCCCTCTCCCACGCCGTGGGAGAGGGGTTGGGGGTGAGGGCAGAATCATCAACCACCTCCGCCTTCCAAATCTTCAATAGCTTGCCCCGCCAAAAAGTGTACGCGCCGGGCTTGGGCGAAAACGCGCGAATGCGATTCCGACAGCGCTCAGCAGGTTCCTCCCAGCGGATGCGGCAGTCCTCTTTGGTAATCAGCGGCGCGTAGGTGGCTTCGGCGTGATTTTGGGGTGTGCGCGTTAATGTTCCCGATTGCAGGCGTTCTAAACCCTCCATCAGCAAATCGGCGGCGCGTTGGGCAAGCCGCGCCTCCAAACTGCCGTAGTCGTCGTCGGGCAGAATCGGCTCGCGAACCTGCAGGTACACATCCCCCGCGTCCATCTCGCGCACCATCTCCATCAGCGTCACGCCTGTCTCGGTTTCGCCGTTCAGAATCGCATACTGGATGGGCGACGCGCCGCGATACTTGGGCAACAGCGAGGCATGCAGGTTCCAGTTGCCCAGCGGCGCAATCTCCAGTAAGCTCTGGGGCAGGATCTTACCGTAGGACGCCAGCACGATGAGGTCGGGCGCGAGGACGCGAATCTGCTCGATAAACTCCGGGTCGCGGGCGCGCTGCGGGGTCAGCACGGTCAGCCCCAACGACTCCGCCAGTTCGTGGACGGGGGTTTTCTGCAAACGCATGCCGCGCCCAGCGGGCTTAGGCGGCTGGCTCACGACACACAGAATCGGATAGCCCGCGCCGTGCAGCCGCTCCAGTGCAGGTACCGCAAACGTCCCCGAACCGAAATAGACGATGCGCGGACGGCTCAGATAATCTCCTCCTCGTTCTCGTTCTGGGGATGCTCCCAGCGCAAAGTCTCCTGAATCGCGCGATCGATAAACAGGATGCCCTCCAGATGATCCACTTCATGCAGCGCGATTCGGGCGGGGTCGTCTTCGAGGTGCAGGCGAATCGGTTTGCCGTGGCGGTTCACGCCGCGCAGGGTGATATGCTTCGCGCGTTTTACATCCCCAAACAGCTGGGGAATACTGAGGCACCCTTCCAGCCCTATCTGCTCTCCCGCGCGTTCCAAAACCTGCGGGTTGATAATCACGCGGGGCTGCTGGTCTGGAGGCGCAATTACGATAATCCGCAGGGGCACGCCCACCTGCGGCGCTGCCAGTCCCACGCCCTTCGCTTTTTTCATCACGCGAATCATGTGGTCAATCAGCTCGTTCAGGTCGGGCGTGATGCGCTGCACGGGCTTCGCCGTCTTGCGCAACAGCGGGTCGGGGTATTTCACGACCCCGTCGTCGCGCTCAAAATAGATGCGAAAATCGGCTGGTATAACGATATTTGGTTCCTTCATCGCTGCTATAAGGATTATACCTTGTGTGTTTGCAGCCTCTCCTGCGCAGTGAACGGCAGCTGGTGCCTCACGGACATTTACCACTACGACAGCTGGGGCAATCCCCTGCCGAACAGCGTGGTTGCAACCGCCCAACCCTTCCGCTGGAACGGCGCGTATGGCTACGAGTATGTACCTGCGACGGGGCTGTATCATGTCGGGCGTACAACCCGCGCACAGGCAGGTGGCTCCAACGCGACCCAAAAGACGCCGCTTCAGGCGACCCGAACCTGTGTCGGTATGCAGGGAATGACTTCAGGTATAATCCCCTTCGCTTATGACGCTTGCAGACTTCGGCTGGGCGATTGTGCGCATCGCCATCATGCTGGGCTTCCTGCTGAGCGTGCTGCCCTTAGTCATCTGGCTGGAGCGGCGCGCCTTGGCATGGTTCCAAAATCGCGTGGGGCCGAACCGACTGGGACCGTTTGGATTGCTGCAGCCGATGGCGGACGCTGCGAAACTGTTTTTCAAAGAGGAGATTGTGCCCGCGAGCGCGGACAGGTTCATCTGGGCGCTTGCGCCTGCGCTGTCGTTGTTTCCTGCACTGGTGGCGGCGGCGACAATTCCGTGGGGACCGAACCGCCTGCTGACCCCTGTGGCGGATGTGGACATCGGGCTGCTCTATTTTCTGGCGATGTCGTCGCTGGCGGCGTATGGCGTGCTGCTGGCAGGCTGGTCGTCCAACAACAAATACTCGCTGCTGGGTGGGCTGCGGGCGTCGGCGCAGGTGATTAGCTACGAGCTGGGTATGGGGCTTGCGCTCGCGACGGCGGTGCTGGCGTCGGGCAGTTTTCGGATGACCACGATTGTGGACATGCAAGCCGAGCCGCTTTGGGGCGTTGTACCGTTCCTGCATAACTGGCTGATTTTCACGCCGTGGGGGCTGATTGGCGGCGCGCTCTTTTTCATCTGCATGCTCGCCGAGACGAACCGCGCCCCGTTCGACCTGCCCGAAGCCGAGAGCGAGCTGGTGGCGGGCTATCAGACCGAATACAGCAGCATGAAGTTCGCCGCCTTCTTTATGGGCGAGTATATCGCGATTCTGGCGATTTGCGGGATTATGACCACCTGCTTTCTGGGCGGCTACCTTGCGCCGATTAACTTCTCGCCGATCCAGGCGTTGGGCGAGCAGGGCGGCTTCTGGGGCGTGCTGGCGACGATTACAGGCGCGCTCATGCCCCCGTTCTGGTTCATTCTGAAACTGTTTGGGCTGGTATTTATGTTCCTGTGGATTCGCGCGACGCTGCTGCGCCTACGCTATGACCAGCTAATGAATCTCGGTTGGCGGTTCCTGATTCCTGTGGGCTTGGTGAACCTTGCGCTGCTGACCGTGTATGTGATTTGGGGCTGGATTCCGTCGTTGATTGGCTACGGCGTGGCGATTGCGCTCTATTTTGCGGTTTTCGGCAGTCGCAAGCCGGAGCGGCGCGAGGTGGCGCTGGTCAGCGAGGCGCAGCCGTACCGACCAAAGGAGGCGTAAGTTGGGCGAACGGATATTATTTTTCATCCTGGCGATTGTGGCAATCCTCAGCGCGGGCGGCGTGGTGTTCTCGCGCAACCCCGTGCGCAGCGCGCTGCTGCTGGTGCTGAACTTTTTTACGCTCGCGCTGATTTACTTCACACTCTCGGCGCAGTTCATCGGCGCGTTGCAGGTGATTGTGTACGCGGGCGCGATTATGGTGCTGTTCCTGTTCGTGATTATGCTGCTCAATCTCGGCTCGCCCGACGCAATCCCACAGGAGCGCGACCTGAAGCGTCCGTTGGCGTATCTGATCGGTTTTGGGATCTTAGCGACCCTAGTGGCACAGTCGCTGGCGTTGCTCTATCCAGGCGCGCCGCAGGCAAGCCATGAGGTCGGCACGGCGCGCGTGATTGGGCTTGCGCTGTTCACGCAATGGGCATACCCGCTGCTGCTGATGGGCGTGCTGCTCACAGTCGGCGTGATTGGCTCGATTCTGCTAGCGCGAAGGAGGGCTTCATAGCATGGACGCGGTACCGCTGAATGCGTATCTCATCCTCTCGGCGTTTCTATTTATCATGGGCGCAGTCGGCGTAGTGATTAAGCGCAACCCCATCGTGATGTTCATGTGCATCGAGCTGATGCTGAACGCGGTGAACCTAAGCTTTCTGTCGTTCGCGCGGTATCAGACGGATTTACTAACGCAGGTGTCGGGGCATGTGTTTGTGTTGTTCGTGTTCGGCGTGGCGGCGGCGGAGGTCGCGGTCGGGCTGGGCATCATCACGGTCATGTTCCGCCTGCGCGAGAGCATCGATGTGGACGAGGTGACGCTCCTGCGGGGGTGAAGCGACTGCGAATGCGCTTTTTTTGCCCCCCCTTGATTTTTTACGATTTGTGGGGGTAATATTAACGGACGCCGTATGGCACAACCACCGGTTGGGCGAGAACTGAGAAGCGTCGGGAGCTGGGGCGGCTCCTGCGCGTTCTGACGCATTCAAGCACCCACGCGCCCCAAAAGGACGGTGAACGGATGATTTACCCAGAAACTGACGAACTCAATCAGTATCCGCGTTATATCCTGGCGTTGCTTGCCGCCGAGCGTGCGCGCCTGCTCCGTGAAGGCGCGAAACCGCTCGTGCCCGTCGATGGACTCGACTTCAATCCGCTGACCGTCGCCCTGCAAGAGATTGCCGAAGGTAAAATCCGACCCCGTATCATCGACGAGAACACGGTGGAAGTGATTATTCACGGTCCCGAGCATACCTGGCAAGCCGCACGCGACATCAAACAACTCAGCAAGCAAACCGAAGAAGACGAGGCGTTCGAGGAAGAGGCGATGCAGTTCTACGAGCAGGAGACGACCCTGCGCGAGTAGCCATAATAAGTTATGGCGATGAACAAACCTGACTACTATGAGGTACTGGGCGTCGAGCGAAGCGCAAGTCAAGACGAAATCAAGGCGGCGTTTCGCAAACTGGCGCGCCAGTACCACCCCGATGTGAACAAAGACGACCCGCAGGCGGAAGAGCGGTTCAAGCTCATCAACGAGGCGTATCAAGTGCTTTCGGATCCCGAATCGCGCGCCGTGTACGATCGGTTCGGGCATGCGGGGGCGCAGAGTGCGCCGACCGCCGACCCGTTCGGCATGGCGGAGAACCTGTTCCAGATGTTTTTCGGCGGCGTGGGCGTCGCGACGCGAGGTCCCGTCGACGGCGCAGACCGCCGCGCCGATGTTTCCATCACTCTGGAGCAGGTGTTGCACGGGGCGACGCTCACGGTGGATGTGGAGCGGTTGCGCCTGTGCGCTCGCTGCAAAGGCGTTGGGGCAGAGCCGGGCACGACGCCCGAACGCTGCCCCGACTGCGCCGGCTCTGGGCGCGTGCGGTTCACGCAGACTACGATTCTGGGCACGGTCACGCGCGTGGTTCCCTGTGAGCGGTGCCACGGCGAAGGCGAGATTATCCGCACGCCCTGCCGCGAGTGCCGAGGGGAGAAACTCGTGCGACAACGCGACACAGTGACGGTCACAATCCCGCCAGGAATCGAAGATGAAACGGCGATTCTCCTGCGCGGCGAGGGCGATTCGGGATTGCGCGGCGGACGCGACGGCGATTTGTATGTGGTCGTCCATATCGCGCCCCATCCCCGATTCCGACGGCGAGGCGACGACCTCGCTACCCAGCTCAACCTGACCTATCCACAACTCGCGCTCGGCGATGAAGTGGAGATCGAAACGCTGGACGGCAAAACCACGCTGGAAATCCCCGAACTCACGGAGCCGTACAGCGAATTCGTAATTCCAGGGCGCGGATTGCCGAACCCCCGCACGGGCAGGCGCGGCGACCTCTATGTGCGCATCGGTTTGAAAATGCCCAAAAAACTCACCGACGCACAGCGCAACCTGCTGCGCCAATACGCCGAGCTGAGCGGCGTGCGCCTCAAAAAGTACGCGGGCGCAGAGCCAACCAGCTTTTTCGAGAAGGTTAAACGCAGCGTCAAGAAGGAGGACTGAGCCGTGCGTCCAATCGCCTCGGTGGGCATCCTCGTCGCCGATGTCGTCGCCAAACCCGTGAGCCATTACCCCGAACGCGGGATTTGCGCTCATGTAGAACGCATGGAACTCCATGTGGGCGGCTGCGCCTCGAACACGGGGCTGGCGCTGGCGAAGCTGGGACTGCCCGTCCGAGTCGTCGGCAAGGTCGGACAGGACGCTTTCGGCGATTTCATCCTCGGCGAGCTGCAGCGCTACGGCGTGGACACACGCGGGATTAAGCGCAGCGCCTCGGTCGGCACTTCCAGCACGATGGTGATGGTACATCCCGACGGCGAGCGATCATTTATTCATCACATGGGCGCGAACGCCGAGTTTCGCCCCGACGATATCGACTGGGATTTGCTCGCGGACTGCGCGATTTTTCACCTGGCGGGGGCGTACCTGATGCCGCAGATGGACGGCGAACCCGCCGCGCGCGTGTTGCAGGAAGCGAAGCGGCGCGGGATGACAACCTGCCTCGATACCACCTGGGACGCCAGCGGGCAGTGGATGCGCCTTTTGCAGCCGTGCCTGCCTCATTTAGACTATATCACTCCCAACTACGGCGAGGCGAGCATGCTCACAGGCGAAACAGACCCTGAAAAAATCGCCGACCGATTGCTTGCCGAAGGCGTCGGTACCGCTGTGATTAAGATGGACGCGCAGGGATGCTTTGTCAAAAATCAGGAAACGGCGTTCCATCTGCCCGCGTGTGAGGTGGAGGTCGTGGATATGCTTGGCGCAGGCGACTGCTTCACAGCGGGCTGGCTCGCGGGGGTCTCGCTGGACTGGGATTTGCGGCGCACGGCGCGGCTCGCTAACGCGGTCGGCGCGCTCTGCGTCTCTGCGCTCGGCGCAACCACGGGCGTCCGACCGCTGACGGAAACAATCCAGTTTATGGAGCAGCACTGCACCCAGTAGTTCCACCCTCTGGCTCGCTCACCCCCTGCAGAGAATCGCCCTGCCTCCCGAAATTGTGAGTGATTATGCGACGCTTTCAGTTCCGCCTCGAGCGTGTGCTGCGCTATCGCGAGACGCGCGAGGGGATTGCCTACCGCGCTTTGCAGGATGCCGTGCAGCAGCGGATGCAGCTGCAGGCTCAGATCCGCGCTCTGACCGAGCAGATGCGCCAGCTCGCCAGCGCGACGACGCACCCCAACGAGTGGACACAGCGGGAACGCGCTTTAGAAGCCCTCGCGACGCGCCTGCAACGCCTGCAAGACACTCTCCCACTGCTTCAGGAGCAGGAGGCGCACGCCCGTGAGGTCTACTTCCAGGCGCGGCGCGAGCGCGAGGCGCTGACCCAGCTGCGCATCCGCGCCTACGAGCATTATCAGCAAGAAATTCAACGCTTAGTGCAGAACGAAATCGACGAGGCAGCCATCTATGCGTATCAGCGACGCCTTTCAGAGGACGCTGCAGCGAGTTCAGGAGATTGAAACGCGCGTGCGCGAACTACGCGGCGAGACGACACAGCCTGCGCCGAGCCGTTTCGACGCGGTGTTCGTTGCACCCGTCGGTTTCCCTGCGGGCGGGACGCCGCCGCCCGGTTTGCAAATCCGCCCTCACATTCGCGCGTGGGAGCCGCTCGTCGCCCCCATCGCCGCGCGATATAGTCTGGACACGGAACTGATACTGCGCGTTATCGAGGCGGAGTCGGGGGGCGACCCGCGCGCCGTCTCGCCTAAAGGCGCGATGGGACTGATGCAACTGATGCCCGACACTGCCCGCGCGCTGGGCGTGAGCGACCCGTTCGACCCCGTTCAGAACATCGAAGGGGGCGTGCGCTATCTCAGCCACTTATTGCAACGCTTCGGCGATCTCCGACTTGCACTGGCGGCGTACAACGCGGGACCGGGCAATGTGCAGCGCTATGGGGGCGTGCCGCCATTCCCTGAAACGCAGCGATACCTTGACAAAATTTTAGGGTAGCGGATTGCAGTTTGTTATGTGTCTAATGCCGATCGGATTTTCAAGTGCATCGTCGGCGGAACGCCGACGCTACGAACGCGGTCGCATAGCGTCGGCGTCCCACCGATGAATTGCCCTACTTGAAACCTCGGTTGGTATTATCACAACCCAAACCGCTCCCGAAGTTGCTCGCAGGCGTGGAGCGCGAGGCGTCGCCCCATCTGGCGGTTGAGCTGGATGGCTTCTTCGAGCGCGGCGCGGGCGTTCTCCAAATCGCCTTGCAGCGCGTGGATTTCCGCAAGATACGCCAGCGTGGTCGCCTGCCAAGGGCGTACTCCCCGCTCGCCCCAGAACAGCATGCACTCCTGAAGATCCTCGACCGCACTGGCTTCGTTCAGCAGCGCGCGGATATAGGCGTAGTGGGTGCGTGTGAACCGCTCCCGATAGGGGTCTGGCTCGCGCAGGCGCAGGCGCAGCGCGTCCTCACCGTAGCGCCACGCCGCGTCGAGGTCGCCCAGCTGACGGCTGATGACCATCGCCAGATCCAGCATGCTGGCGGCGAAAGAAAGCCGTTGACGCCCCTCCAACGGCGCAACCTGCGAGAGAACCAGATCGAGCGCCGCCTGCAGTTCGCCTCGCCAACGCAGAATCTGCGCTCGAATCCACACGCTGGCTTCGGAAGGATGTCCTACCAGCGTCAGCAAGGGTTCGCATTCCCCCAGTTTCTGCTCTGCCGCCTCCAGATGTCCCTGCTGCAATAGGCAGTGAGCTTCCTGATGTAGCGTGCTCACCAGATGGACGCTATCGCCGAGCAACTGGCAAAGAGTCCGTTCCTCGTGCATAGAGCGTAAGGCGCGTTCGTACTCGCCAGTGAGAATCAGCGATTCGCTGAGCGAATCGAGCGCGCTGCGCAGCAACATTGGGTCGCCGACTGCACGCGCGAACCGTACCCCTTCCTCACGCCAAGCGACAGTGTCCGCAGGCGGCTCCAAGTAGCCCATGAGATAGTGAATTGCGCTGTGCAGCAACGAGTCGGTTTTGCTTGGGTAGAACGCACGCAACGCCTCCCAGTGTTGCTCCACGAGGGGCATCTGGCGCAGGGTGAACGCGAGTTGCACCAGCCAGTAGAGCGTCCAGCCGCGCAAGGGGTGCTCGTCTGGGCAAAGTTCAAACGCCTGCTGCGCCAAGGCAAGCGCTTCGGGATGGCGCTCGATATCAAACAGCAGGCGAATCGAGAGCAAGCGAGCGCGAACTTGAGCGTCGGGCGTGAGCGCAGGGTGCGCCGTTAATCGCGTCAGGCGAGCGAGCGCATCGGCGTGCAGCGGGCGCATGCTCCAGTAGCGCGCCGTCGCCTCCATCAATTCAACGCAGGCGTTGACCTCGCCCCGCTGCTCCAGAAGGGTCAGCGCTTCGAAAAGCAACGGGCGCGCCTCGTCCCAGAAATCGAGCCAATCCCGAAGCTGGGGGGTATACGCCTCGGCGCGACGCGCTCGCGCCGTTTGGAGCGCCCACTGACACAGCGCAGAGCGCAACGCCTCGCGCTCCGACTTGCTCAACCGCGACTGAGCGTATTCTCGTACCACTTCCAGCATTTCAAAATTCGCCCCCTGCGAGACGATTAAGCTCGCCCCGCTCAACTCCTGCAGCCATTCGGCGACCGCATTCAAGGAACGGTCTGGGAAGCAGAGCGTCTGGGCAAGCGGCAGACTCCACGCCCCAGGCAGGACGCTGAGCCGTTGCAAAGCGCGCTGGGCGTCGGAGGAGAGCAAGGCAAAAGTCGCGTCCAGAATGAGGCGCAGCTCACGGTGACGTTCGGACAGGTCGTGACGATGCGTTTTCAGCCAGTCGAGCCGTTCCGAGATGTTCGCCAGCATCTGACGGGGCGACAGCACATTCAGCCGCGCCGCCGCCAGCTCCAGCGCGAGGGGAATGCCATCCAGCTGGCGACAGAGCGACTGGATAATCGGCAGATTCTGCTCCGTCAAGCGGAAGTCGTGCGCCACCTGTTGCGCCCGATCCACAAACAGTTGCAGTGCAGGGCACTCTCGGCTCTCCGTGCATGTCAGGGGCGACACAGGCTGGACATGCTCCATCGAGAGCTGCAGGGGCAAGCGCGAAGTAATCAGGCAGCGCACAGCCGGGGCGGCTTGCAGCAGGTCGGCTAAAACTATAGCCCCCTCAGGCAACAGGTGTTCGAAGTTATCCATGATGAGCAGCGGGTTCGACTGCGCGTTCAGACAAGCGGCTAACTGAGCAAGCGGGTCGCTCACTCGGGGTAGTCCCAGCGCTTCAGCGATTGCGCCCAGCAGCTGATTCGGATGCGCCGCCGTAAGTAAGGGAATCCAGAACAGCGTGAACTCGCCCTCGGTTTGCAGGCGACTCGCAATTTCCAGCGCGAGGCGCGTCTTGCCGACGCCGCCCAGTCCCGTCAGGGTAACGCAGGCGACTGCGGGGTCGCGCAACAGGGTAAGAATTCGCTCCACTTCCGCTGCGCGTCCGAAAAAGCGCGTGCGCACGGCAGGCATCAAGGCAGGCGTCGGCGTCTGTGGGGTCTCAAGTGAAAGCGCAACGGGCAAGGAAGGGGGCTTGTCAGCGCGGGCGCGTCGTCTTGTCTGCGTGGGGCGCGCAGGTGCGCGCATCTGACTGCGGCAGCAATCCATTAGCTGCGCTATGGCGCTCGGCGGCGGACGGTTCTGCACGCGCTGGTAGTAGTCCACCCAGCCCGCGCACACCTGCCAAGCGACATCCGCCTGTCCCTGATGCAGGTAGAGCGTCGCCAGCCGACACAGGATTTCCGAATCCAGCGGCGCCAGCTCCAGCGCGCGATGGAGCCACTGCTGCGCCGATGCGAGATCCCCGCGCTCCTCACTCATCTGCGTCAGCTGCTCCAGCGCGTGCAGGCAGCGCGTCTGCAGCTCGGCGGCTTTCTGGAGAATCCAGTCGTCATAGTAGCCCGCCATGAACTCGCCCTGATAGAGGTTCACCGCCTGTGTCAGCTGCTGATACTGCGTTGCAGGGTCGCTCGCCTGCGCCGCCACATCGAGCGCACGCTCAAACTCCAGCACATCCGCGCTAAAGCCGTCGGGGTGCAGCGCGACGGCGTGCGCGTCGGTCTGTAGAAGCGGCGTCGGCGTGTGGGGAGCAACCAGAGCGTGGCGCAGCGCGTTCAACGCGACGCTGAGGTTATTCCGCGCCCGTTCAGGCGGCAACTCCCCCCAGAATCGGTCAGCAAGCGCTTCACGCGCGAAGCGATGGGGCGGATGCACGACCAGATACGCCAGCAGCGACGCGGTCTTGGCAGTGCGCATTCGCGCGACAACCTGCATCCCACAACGCGCTTCGAACCCCCCGAACAGGCGAAAGTACCAACGGCTTGTCTCAGGCGGCGTACTCAGCATAGGGTCTGTATGAGGGGTATTATAGCCGATTTACGCGCCTTTTCCTAATCTTGCCTATGAACGGCGTAGGGTATAATCCCCCCTGAGTGATGCTCTATGCCGCGCTATAAGATCCTTACCTGGGGCTGCCAGATGAACGAGGAAGACTCCGAGCAGATGAGCCTCTACCTGCAGGAGCGGGGCTACGAGCCTGCCGACACGGTGGAGGAGGCGGATGTTGTGCTGCTCAATACCTGCTCGGTGCGGCGCAAGCCCGAAGATAAGGTGTTCAGCACGCTGGGCAGCCTGCGCAAGCTCAAGCAGCGCAAGCCGCATATGGTGATTGGCGTGTGCGGCTGTATGGCGCAGCTCCGCGCGGACGAGATTCGCCAGAAAGCCCCCCATGTGGATGTGATTATCGGCACGGCGCATGTGGCGCAGGTCGGCGCGCTGGTGGAAGAAGCGATGCAGAAGCGACGGCTCGCCATGCGCCTCGAACTACCTGAACGCAAAGGCGCGATTGTCACCGACATCCCTCAGCGCAAGGTCGACCGCCAGCCGAAGTTGAAGGCGTTCGTGCCGATTCAGTACGGCTGCGACAAGTTCTGCACCTTCTGTATTGTGCCGCACACGCGCGGACGCGAGCGCAGCCGCCCCACCGCCGATATTATCGAGGAGATTCAGCGACTGGCGGAGCGCGGCACAAAGGAGGTCACCCTGCTGGGGCAGACGGTCAACTCCTACGGCAAGAACTTGCTGGAGGGGCGTGTGCCGTTCGCCCGCCTGCTCAAACTCATCAACGATATCGAAGGCATCGAGCGCATCCGCTACACCTCGCCTTACCCGCGCGACTTCCGCGACGACCTGATCAACGCCATCGCCGAGCTACCCAAGGTGATGGAGCATGTGCATCTGCCGCTGCAGTCGGGCGATAACGAGATCCTGAAAGCGATGCGCCGCCTCTACACGGTTGAGCAGTTCGAGGAAATCGTCCATAAGCTCCGCGAGCGCGTGCCCGGTATCGCGATTACAACCGACATCATCGTGGGCTTCCCGGGCGAGACCGATGAGCAGTTCGAGAACACGCTGAAGGTGGTGGAGCGGATTCGCTTCGACGGGGCGTTTATGTTCGCATACAGTCCGCGTCCCGGCACGCCCGCCGCCGAGATGGAGAACCAGATCCCCCGCGCTGTGAAGCAGGAGCGCCTGCAACGCCTAATCGACCTGCAAAACCGTATCACCTGCGAGATTAACAGTTCGCAGGTGGGGCGGGTGTTCGAAGTGCTGGTCGAAGGTCCCAGCCAGAAAGACCCCACGAAGCTGGCGGGCTTCACCCGCGAGAACAAGATGATGCACTTCGTCGGCTCGCGCGAACTAATTGGACAAATCGTGAAGGTGCGTGCGGACGAAGCGCACCTGTGGGGCTTCTACGGCACGATTGTCTGAGGGCGCGGGTATATTTACGGGCATGGAACTTGCCGCCATAATCAAGCGCGTGCTGGAAGGGGACGATTTAAACGCGGCGCAGGCAGAGACGCTGATGGACGCCATGATGCAGGGCGCGCTCACACCGGTCCAGATGGCGGGCGTGCTGATGACGATGCGCACACGGGGGGAGACGCTGCAGGAACTCATCGGCTTCGCGCGGGCGATGCGGGCGCACTCGGTTAAAGTGCCGATTGATAATCCTGACTTGCTGGACACCTGCGGCACGGGGGGCGACACACTCAAGACATGGAACCTTTCCACCGCGACGGCGTTCGTCGTCGCAGCGGCGGGCGTCCCCATCGCCAAGCATGGCAACCGCGCCGTGAGCAGCCGTTGCGGCAGCGCGGATGTGTTGGAGGCGTTGGGCGTGAACCTGAACCTGACGCCTGAACAGATTGCGCAAGGAATCGAGCAGGTGGGGGTGGGCTTTATGTTCGCGCCGATGCATCATCCCGCGATGCGCCATGTTGCCCCCGTGCGTCGGGAACTCGGCGTGCGCACTGTGTTCAACTTGCTGGGACCGCTTACGAATCCGGCGAACGCCCGCAAGCAGTTGCTGGGGGTCTTTAGCTGGGAGTGGCTTACACTGATTGCCGAGGCGCTCGCGCAGCTGGGCACGGAGCGCGCCCTTGTGGTGCATGGCATGGACGGTCTGGACGAGGTCTCGCCTATTGGCGTGACGGTGGCTGCGCACCTGCAGCCCGACGGCTCAATCGAGACCTTTGAGTTTACACCGAGCGATCTGGGGCTGGAGACCGTTCCTGAGTCTGCCCTCACGCCCGGAGAGACGCCACAGGAGAACGCGCGAATCCTACGCGCTGCGATTACGGGCGACGACGAGCTGCGCATGCGAGCCATTCTGCCGAGCGCGGGCGTGGCGCTATGGGTGGCTGGGCGTGTGGACGACATTCGGGACGGCATCCTGCTGGCGATTCGCGCAATCGAATCGGGACGGGCGGAAGAGGTGCTGGAGGATTTTATCGCGTATACGCAGGGCTGCGCTGGGTGAGTGTGAAATGGCGTCGGCGGGACGCCGACGCTACGCAGGGCACGTTCGTAGCGTCGGCGTCCCGCCGACGATTTGTACTACTTGAAACCCCAGTTGGTATAATACCGATCGGGGTTTCAAGTATGTCGTCGGCGGGGACGCCGACGCTACGCAGGGCACGTTCGTAGCGTCGGCGTCCCCGCCGACGATTTGTACTACCCATCGGTATTACACCTTCCCCATCCGCTTCATCGCCTCAAAGCACAGACGGATGGTCTCTAAGGGGGTGTGGGCGTAAGTCTCCTGCTCCACGATGTACCATTCTGTGCCGCCGACGGTCTCGCAGGCGTCGAAAAAGTCCGCCCACTGTACCTCGCCTTCGCCAATCACCGCGCTGTTATTGGTGCTGGAGAACTCCTTGCAGTGGACGGTGACGGCGCGTCCGGGGTATTTGCGCACGAACGGCGCGGCGTGCGCCCCGCCATGCAGTGCATTCCCCGTGTCGATCTGCATAATCACATCCGTACTCGTGTGGCTGAAGAACACATCCCACGGCAGCTCGCCGTTTTCGAAGGGCTGAAACTCGATCCAGTGGTTGTGATACCCCGTGCGGAAGCCGTGCGGTTTGATTTTCTCGGCGATTTCGTTGAAAATCTGCGCGGTTTCCAGCCATGCGTCGCGCGACGCCGTGCGCTCAGGAGGCAAGCCCGGCACAATTAGGTAGGGGCACCTCAGCGTCGCGTGGAACTCCAGGGTGCGCTGCAGGTTGTCGCCTAAGAGGGCGTCCAAGCCGATATGCGTTCCGCAGCACTCCAGCCCGTTATCGTCCAGCATCTTACGCAGGGTCGCCGCGTCGTAGTCGTAGTAGCCGGCGAACTCCACGCCTGCGTAGCCCATCTTCGCGACCTCCGCCAGCGTGTAGGGCAGGTCGCGTTTACAATCTTCCCGTACCGAGTAAAGCTGCACTCCGACCTTGATTGCCATAGCGGGGGCAATTTTCGCGCCCGCGCTGTAGGTTCCTGCTTGGGAGACCGCTACTCATACCTTAACGCCTCAATCGGCTGGAGTTGCGCGGCGCGCCAGGCGGGGTACAAACCGAAGAACACGCCGATAAACGCTGCGAAGCCGAACGCCATCAGCACGCCCTCTATCGGAACCAGTACCTTCCAGTTCGCCTGTGCGCTGATGTAGCCCGCCGCCCAGTAGCCCAGCGCAATCCCAATCAAGCCGCCCAGCACGCTCACCACCACCGACTCGATGAGGAACTGCAGCAGGATGTTGAACTTCGTCGCGCCAATCGCCTTGCGCAAGCCAATCTCGCGCGTGCGCTCGGTCACAGAGACCAGCATGATGTTCATAATGCCGATTCCGCCGACAATCAGCGACACGAGCGCGACGCCGCCCAGCAGGAAGGTGAAGGTTTGCGCCGTCGCCTCGACCGTCTCCACGAAATCGCCCTGATTGAACACGCGGAAGTCGAGGTCGCCGTCAGGGGGGATTTTGTGCGCGCGGGCGAGGGCTTCCTCCACGCAGGTCTGCGTTTCGCTCATCTGGTCCGAGCGGCGCGCCTGTACATTCAGCGCGTCTAAGTGGCGTTGCCCCATCAGGCGGCGCATGGCGGTCGGCAGGGGGATATACACGCGGTCGTCGAAGCTGCGGAAGCCTGTGTCGCCCTTGTAAGCAAGGCGTCCGATTACCTCGTAGGTCTGCCCGCCGATGCGGATGGTTTTGCCCACGCACGCCCCGCCCTGAAACAGCTCCTGCCATACGGTGTGCCCAATCACCGCCACCCGCGCCATGCTCTCCATATCCTGCTCGTTCACGAACCGCCCCTCTTCCAGCACGAGGTTGCGAATGGGCTGCAGTTCGGGCGTCACGCCGGAGATGCTGGTGCGCATGTTGCGGTTGAGGTACTTCACCTGCTGCGTTGTCCACACTTCGGGCGACACGCGGGCGACAAGGTCGCTACAGGACTTCATAATCGCGTCGCCGTCCTCGATTTTGAGGCTCTGCACGCTGCCGAATCCGAGAAACGCGCCGCCGCGTCGCGCCTGCCCGGGACGCACGGTCAGCACATTCGCGCCGAGCCGCTGCACCTGCTCCAGCGTCGCCTGCCGCGCCCCCTGCGCGATGCCAATCATCGTAATCACCGCCGCCACGCCGATAATCACGCCCAGCATGGTCAGCATCGTGCGCATCTTGTTCGCGCGCAGGCTGTCGATGGCTGTTAGAAAGTTCTCTATGATGCTCATGGCTCTTCCTCCAGTTCAGTGAGCATTCGCTGAACTATTTCCTCAAGTGGTTCCAAGTCGTTTTCCAGAACCTGCCAGACACGCTTCAGGTCAACGCCAAAGTAATCGTGAATCAGTATGTCGCGTACATATTCTCGTAGAGTGCGTTTCATATCGGCTCTGCTTCTTTCAAGATAGTTGCGCGGTAGGCGGGGCGAAGCGTATGCGGTTCCACAAGGTCAACACGGCAACCCAATCTGTCCGAGAGATAATTACGCAAGTCTATGAACTCCAACAAACTTACTGGCTTGTCGGCGTCGTCAAAGTCTGGTATCGACAGTGTGATCTGTTCATGGCGCAGAATTTTACCGCCCTCCTCCTGGCGGCCCGCCTTGCCCGCCGCCCATGCCGCCGCGCTGCCCGCCTGCGCCGCCGCCCATGCCGCGTCCGGGCGGTCCGAACGCGCGTCCGAACGGCGAGCTGGGGCCCTCATCCTGACGGTTGAAGATACGCCCGACGACGACAACCTCGCCCGGCTGTAAACCGTCCACAATCTCGGTCTTCGTGTTGCCCTGAATGCCGACCTTCACCTCACGCCGCTGGGGTTGACCGTTCACCATCACTTCGACATACGCGCCCTGCGGACTCTCGTTCACCGCTTCGTTGGGCACGGCGACCACATCGTTCTTACGCGCCACGAGGAACTCGCAGCTCGCGTTCATGCCGGGTTTGAGGCGCGGGTCGGGCTTCTCGATCTCCACGCGCACTTTGATTACGGTCACATTCTGTTCCAGCACGGCTTGCGGGTCGATGCGGCTTACCTTGCCTTTGAACCGTTCGCGTCGGAAGGCGTCCACGCGGATGTCCACAGGTTGCCCGATGCGCACATTGCCAATATCGGCTTCGTCGACGGAGACTTCCACATACATTCGGCTCGTGTCGGCAATTTGTAATAGCGTGTTGCCCTGCGAGAAGAGCGAGGCGCCGGGCGGGACAATCGTGCCCTGCTCCACGAAGCGGGCGATGACCACGCCGCTCAGCGGGGCAGTAATCGTGGTGCTGTCGAGTTGCACTTTGGCGTTGTAGAGCTGGGCGTCGGCGCGGGCGCGCTGCGCTTTCGCGGCGGCGATGTCTGCCTCGCGCAGGCGAATCTGGCGCAGATTGGAGCGCGCCTGTTCCAGAGCGGTTCTCGCCTGTTCGTACTGGGCGCGAGCCTCGCGCAGGGCTTGCTGGGCGACCTCCACCTGAGCGCGGTTCGCCTCCGCCGAGCGTAGGTTCGCCTCGGCTTCCTGCACGCGGGCGCGCGCGGTCTCCAAGCGCGTCTGGATATCCTGCTCTAAGGTCTGCAGGCGTTGCTGCGCGGCGGTAAGCTGCGCGCGGGCGTTCTCTAACTGCGCGGCGGCGTTGTCCACCTGCTGCTGCGACACATAGCCCTTCTGAAGCAGGTTCTTGAGCCGTTCGTGATTGCGCTGGGCGGTCTCGACGGCTTGTCGCGCCGCTTCGAAGTTCGCCTGCGCCTGCGCCCGCTCCTGCGGAATCGTCACCTTCTCCAGTTGCTCTAAGCTCTTGCGGGCGGTTTCCAACGCCGTGCGGGCGGACTGGAGTTGCGCTTCGGTGACGGTGGGCTGGAGTTTGGCGCGTTCTTCGGCTTGACGCAAGCGCGCTTCGGCGGCTTGCAGATTCGCCTCCGCCTGCTGCACGGCAAGCTGGCTTTGCTCGCGCTGCAGACGCAGGCTCTCCTGCGCCTGCTCGATGCGGGCGTTCGCGGCTTCTAAATCCGCCTGCGCCTGATTGTAAACCGAGAGCGTATCGGCGGGGTCAATCCGCGCCAGCAGCTGCCCCGCTTTCACCTCGTCGCCCACATCGACCAGAATCTGGCTCACGATTCCGCCCGCTTTGGACTTCACATCGACAATATTGTAGGTGCGCAGGATGCCCGTGGCGGTGATAGAACGCACGACATCTTCACGGGCGACTTCGGCGGTTCGGAGTTCGACTTCGGGTTCTTTGGTCTCGGCGTTGCGCCCCCGCAGCCAGAGCGCAACGGCTGCAATAATCACGACGCCCAGAATGACGACAACACGCTTGTTCATAGCTCGTCCCTGAAGGATACCTGTTTTCGCACGCGTGCAACGCGTTTTTAGACGCTTCGGGGCAGGCGTTGTTCGGTATCATTAGCGATAGTGAATCGTCTAACCCAACAGGAGGAAACGACGATGCGTCCAATTATCGCGCTAAGCGGTCTTGTTGCGGCGTTGCTGAGTGGTTGCGGCGGCGACGCCCGCTCGAAGCCGCCCCAGGAGGCGACCCAACCTGTGCAAATCAGTGCAGAGACTCATTCGGCGAATCTGCAGTTCGCTGCGCGAATGCTGAACCAGCTGGACGACCCCGCGTCGGGAACGAACCTGTGCTTCTCGCCGCTCTCGCTCTCCGTTGCGCTGAGCATGGCGCTCAACGGCGCGGAGGGCGACACCTACGATGCGATTGCCCAAACGCTCGGCTACGAGCAGATGAAGCGGGAGGACATCAACCAGCAAGGGCGCGCCCTGAACCAGTTGCTCAAACCCCGCGACCCCGAAGTTACGATTCACATCGCCAACAGCCTCTGGATTCAGCAGGGCTTCGAGATGAAGCCTGACTTCCTGCGCTCGCTGCTGACCTACTACGAGACGCGCACCGAATCGGTGGACTTTACAGGCAACCCCGAAGCGGCGGCGGAGCAAATCAACCGCTGGGTCAAAGAGCAAACTCAGGGGCTGATTGACAGGCTGTTCCAGGCGGGCGATTTCGACGCCGCCACGCGCCTTGCGCTGGTGAACACGCTCTATTTTGAGGGCAAGTGGAAGTTCCCCTTCAACAAGGAGTCGACGCAAGATGCGCCGTTCCACCTCGAAAACGGCGAGACGAAGCAGGTTCCAATGATGTTCCTCTCGGAGAAACTGCCCTACTACAAAGGCGAGGGCTTCGAGGCGGTTGCGCTGCCCTATGGGGAGGGCGATTATCGGTTCTACATGTTCGTGCCTGAAAAGGGACGCAAGGTCGCCGATTTGCGTAAGCAGTTCACCCCCGAAAACTGGGCGAAGTGGACCGCGGGTTTCCGCGAGATCGACGGCATCCTGAAAATGCCGCGTTTCAAAATCGAGGCGACTTATGACCTGAAGCCGCCGCTGAGCGCGCTGGGGATGGAAATTGCTTTCGATCCCAGCCGCGCCGACTTCAGCCGAATCGCGGATGTGTCGCCCAACCGAATCTTCATTCAGAAAGCCGTTCAGAAGGCGGTCGTGAAGGTGGACGAAGAGGGCACGAAAGCCGCCGCGGCGACGGGAATCTCTTTCGGCGTCACTTCATTGCCTGCCGAACGGTTCGAACTGGTCGCCGACCGCCCGTTCCTGTTCGCGATTGTGCATCAGCCGACAGGAACGATTCTGTTTATGGGAATCGTGCGGGAGCCGTAAGGTACCCTCTATTCTGTGCGTGAGGAGTTAGTCTGGCTGGACGAGGAGGCGGCGCGTCCGACGAACCCGCTGCAGGCGTCGCTGGAGTTCGTGG
>CAYYCA010000006.1:0-9621 GCA_964470265.1 uncultured Fimbriimonadales bacterium
ATTTATCCATAGGTGTGCGGTTCGGGGTCGTCGGCGGGGACGCCGACGCTACGAATGGGCTTTGCGTAGCGTCGGCGTCCCGCCGACGATTTGTACTACTTGAACTCCTCGATCGGTATAAAGCCGTTCCTGTGCAAGCGAAACCCCGCCTTCGCGGGGTTTTTTAGCCCGCGCAGGCGGGCTTTGCTTGCACAGGAACGGCTTCAGCCGTCTGCCTAAAAGCGTCCATTCTGACTTTCTGTGCGCCACGCCCCGATTTCTTAAACACTCCCTCATCTGACGCTCCGCTTGGTACAAATCGCCCCAAAACGCCGATAATTCCCCCTGCATGGCGGACGAGGAGCGCACAGAACAGGCGACGCCGCGCAAGCGGCAGGAGGCGCGACGCAAAGGGCAGGTCGCGCGTTCCACGGAAATCAACGGCGCGGTCATCTTTCTCGCGCTGGTGCTGATGCTGCCGCTTGCCATGCGCTGGGGCGGCGAGCGGTTTCTGACGGCGTTTCAACATCAGCTTCTGCAGGCAGGGGCGCTGCGCCTGTCAGACGCGCTGCTGTGGAGCGCGCTCGCGTTCCTTGCGCCCTTGCTCACGGCGGCGTTCCTGACCGCCCTCATCGCCAACGCGATGCAGGTGGGGCTGCACCTCTCCGCACAGCCCCTGCAGCCCGACCTCAACCGCATTAACCCCGTGCGCGGGTTTCAACGGCTCTTCTCCCAGCGGTCGGCGGTGGAGCTGCTCAAAGCCGTGCTGAAGTTCGGGCTGATTGCATGGGTGGCGTGGCGCACACTGCAAGGCGAGACCGAGCGACTCGTGGCAGCGTCGCAGCTGCCGACCCCGCACGCGCTGGCGCCAATGGCTGACGCGCTCTATCAGGTGGGACTGCGCGTCGGCGTACTCTGGCTCGTGCTGGCGATTCTGGACTATCTGTATCAGCGGTGGGACTTCGAGAAGAGCATTCGGATGTCGCGCTATGAACTTAAAGAGGAATACAAACAGATGGAGGGCGACCCCCACCTGCGAGCGCGGATTCGCCAGAAGATGCAGGAGGCGGCGCGCCAGCGATCGATTCGGGATGTGCGCCGCGCCGATGTGGTGGTGACGAACCCCGTGACCTACGCCGTGGCGTTGCGGTACGACCGCGCGTCGATGAATGCGCCGCGCGTGGTCGCCAAAGGCAAGGGTTGGCTCGCACAGCGGATACGCGAAGAGGCGTTAAAATGGCATGTGCCGATTGTGCCGAACCCGCCGCTCGCTCGAAGCCTCTACACGCAGGTAGAGGTTGGCGAGGAAATCCCCGACACGCTGTATCAGGCGGTGGCGGAAGTGCTGGCGTATGTCTATCGCCTGCGTCGGGGCAGGCGGTAGGGATTTGAGACGCCTCCCCGAATCAAGCTGCTATGCATCGGACACTCGGAGTGTACGCAGGGCTGTTGGGGCTGCTTGCGCTATGCGGCGCGCAAGGGCTGTCGGCGCAGGAACGGCGCGAGGGATTCCGCCCCCTGTTCAACGGGCGCAACCTGCAGGGCTGGAAAGTGTACGCAGGCGCGAACTGGCGCGTGCAAAACGGCGAACTCATCGGACCCAGCGACAGCGCAGGCTGGATTGGCACAACCGATGAGTACGACAACTTCATCCTGCGCGGCGAATACTGGATTGACAAAGGCGACACGCACGAGAGCAACAGCGGCGTCTTCTTCCGCGCCCAGAGAACCGCCACTCCGTGGAACGACGGTTACGAAATGCAAATCAGTCTGCAGGATGAGCGCAACCCGACGGGCAGCATCTACAACCGCGTGCCCACAAACCTTCAGCGCATGCGCGAAATCGCCCCCGAAAAGCACTGGAACGCCTTCGAAATCCGCGCCTGCGGCTCGCATATCCAGATTACGATTAACGGTGAGACGGTTCAGGACTGCGACCTGCACGAGTTCAAGCGCGGTGTAATCGGCTTGCAGCAGCACCATCCGGGCGTCACGGTGAAGTATCGGAATCTACGCATCAAGCGGCTCAGCCCGCGCGAGTGCGACGAGGGCTGGAAGCCGCTTTTCAACGGCAAAGACCTCACAGGCTGGTTCGCCACGGGCATGGCGCGCTGGAGCGTGAAAGACGGCGCAATCGTCGGCGAGGCGGGCATGGGACACTTGTTTACTGAACAAACCTTCACCGATTTTGAGCTGCGCGCGATGATTCGCATCCGCCCGTTCCGCGAGAACTCGCCGATGAAACCGAATAACGGCATCTACTTCCGCGCCCAGCCCAACCCCGAAAACCGCAACAACTGGCCCGTCGGCTACGAGGCGCAGGTGTTCAATCACGCGGGACGCGGCGACTACATCACCGGCTCGCTCTACAATCGCGTGATGGCAAACCGCCTGCTCACCCGCGATGGCGATTGGTTCTCGATGCGTATCCGCGCAAAGGGCGACCACATCCAGATTTTCGTGAATGGGCAGAAGGTGGTGGACACGCGCAACGGCGATTTCAAAGCAGGACACATCGCCATCCAGTGCCACGACCCGTTCACGATTATCGAAACGCGCGATGTTTATTGGCGACCCTTGTAGTCCCTCCCCCCATTGACGGGAGAGGAAATGATGCGCAGGCAGTGTTCCCGTCTGTCGGGTGCGCATCGTGAGGTATACTTTTGTTGAGGGGACAGAGCATGGACATCGTGGCGCTGGCGGCAATCATATTCATTTTCGGCCCTGCGCTGTTCGTACCAATAACAGCGATGGTACTGAAGCATCGCAAGGAGATGCTTCAGATGGAGCTGGAGAAGCGCAGGCTCAGCAACCAGGAGGTCGCCAAGCAGATCGAGGCGCTGCGTGCGGAGATTGCCCAGCTCCGCGAGACCTCAACCCAATATGACCTGAGCCTGCAGGCGAATCTGGAGAATCTGCAGGAGCGTGTGCGGACGCTGGAGGAACAAGCGCAGATGCTACATCGACGCAGCTGAGCGAACCAGTTCGTACAGCATCTGCCACATCCAGTTGCCGATTAATCCCAGCACAATCGCCAGCGCAATCACGACCAGCCCACTTGCGAGCGCGCCGCGCGTCATCGCAATGACGCCACAAATCAGCCCCCCAAGCAAACCCACAGGCGGGACGCATAGCCCAAAAACTGCCAGCAACACGCCCGCCGTGATGCACCCCCTTGCACTGCCGTAGCGTTGGGCGGCGGGCATAGAGAGGTCTGAAGGGTTCACAGGCGGCGGCTGCGCGGCGATGTAAGGGTTCGGCGCAGCGACCATCGACGGCTGGGGATACGCGGGCGCGCCGCCGCGCAAGGAATCCGCCGCCTGCTTCGCGCCAATCAGCGTCGGGTCTAACCGATAAGCAGTGTCATAGGCTTTCAGCGCATCCTGCAGCCTGCCCTGACGATGGAGATACGCGCCCCAGTTATAGAAAATGTACGCATCGTGGGGATCGAGCGCGATTGCCTGCGCGAAGTGCTTCTCCGCGTTCGTGTTGTCGCCTGCGTGGGTGTAGGCGAGCGCGAGGTACAGCTGGACGCGCGGCTCGCGGGGCTGCTCGGCAACGGCGCGCTGCAAAAACGGCAGGGCTTCGGCGTACTTGCCCTGCAGCATCAGCTCGTAGCCAATCTCGACGGGGGAGCGCACGGCGGGAATTATACCGATTGAGCGTTCAAGTAGTGTAAATCGTCGGCGGGACGCCGACGCTACGCAAGCGCGTTCGTAGCGTCGGCGTCCCGCCGACGATTGCACTACTTGAAACCTCGGTTGGTATTATACCAATCAGGGACGGCAGGTCGCTGGCTCCAGAATCGTGAGCTTGCCGCGCTCCGTGTCCAGCTCCGCTAACACGCCGTAGGGCAGCGTAAGCGGGTCTAAAATATGCCCGAAGGGGAACCCCGCCATCGACGGCTGAGGCAGGTCGCCAAAATAGTCGTCGAGCAGGTCGTCAGGCGTCAGCGTTTGCTCGCCCTCTTTCACATGCTGTTCCCAGCGGGTGTCCTCGCTGAACGCAATCCCCTTGCAGACCTCCCACTTGCCCGCGAGCTTGAGATGATTCAGCATCGCATCCAGTCGGTATGGCGGCTCGTCCACATCTTCAATCACTACGATAGCGTCGCGCGTGTCGATTTCGTAGGGCGTGCCGATCGAGTCCGCCATCAGGCACAGGCAGCCGCCCGTAATGCGCCCCTGCGCCCTGCCAGGCACAATCGTTCGGTAGGGCGGATTCCATGTCGGCAGCTCGCCCAGCGGTTCGGGAACCTCCAGCGCGCGCCAGAACACCTCCATCGCATGTTCAGGGATGTGGCGCGTCATCGTAATCGGCATCGGGGCGTACAAGCCTATCAAGCCCACCTGCCGCAACAGCCACAGGTGCAGCACTGTGATGTCGCTGTAGCCGATGAGCAGTTTGGGGTTATTGCGAAACACCGATGGCTCCAGATAGGGAATGAGCCGCGCCGCGCCGTAGCCCCCGCGCGAGCATAACACGGCGTCCACATCCTCGCGGGCGAACATCGCCATCAGGTCGCGCGCGCGTTGCTCGTCTGTGCCCGCCAGATAGCCCCGACGCGCCAGTGCATGGTCGCCCAACACAATGCGGTACCCACGCCGATAGAACGGCTGCAGCCCTTTCTCTAAGTCTTCGGCTTCAATCGCGCTGGAGGGGGACACAACGCCAATCGTCATCCCTGGCTCAATCGCTTTCGGTCGAAGGAGATTCATAGCGCGTCAATTACGACGCCCTCCCCACAAATCCTGCCCCTCACGAAAACACCTCAAAACGCCGACAATTATGACAGGAGGCAGAAGGAGATGCAAATTCAATCTAATCTGGCGGAGCAGTTGCATATTAACGAGCAGAACCTGAATCAGCGCAAACAGTTCTTGCGCCTGAACCAGCATGAAGTGGAACTTCTGCGCAAGTACGCTCCATGGGCAGAACAGATTGCGCCAAGCCTTGCGCACGAATTCTACGAGTTTCAGTTCAGCTTCGCTGAGACGCGCGACTTTTTCGGACGCTACGCGCAGAAAAAGGGACTGTCGCTCTCTCAGTTGCGCACTGCGCTGGAGCAGACGCAGGCGGGCTACCTGCTGGACATCTTCCGTGAGGCGCAGCGCGGCGGCGGATTCGGCGTGGAATTCTTCAACAAACGCCTGCGCATCGGCTATGTGCATAATGTAATCGACCTGCCGATGAAGTGGTACCTCGGCAGCTACGGTCTCTATATCGACCTGCTTGCTAAATACATTCGCGAGTCCGAATCCATCCCGCCCGACGAGGAACGCAACCTGTTTCAGGCGGTGATGCGCGTGTTCTTCTACGACATCCAGGCGATTACCGACTCGTTTATTGTGATGTTGCTGCAGGATTTCGGACTGGACACCAGCACAATCCGAATCCAGTCGGCGTCGCAGGACATCACGGACTATTTGGGTCAGGTGCGTCATTTGTTTGCGGAGGCGATTAGCTCGGCAATTAGCGCCAGCGACGAGATTTCGCACGCTTCGAGCACGCTCAAAGAGACCACCGAGCAGACCCAGCTGGCGGTGAGCCAGATTGCTTCGGCGATTGAGCAGGTGGCGCGGGCGACAACGCATCAGGCGGTCCAGATTCATAGCGCGGCGGAGTCGACGCGCGCGCTGAACGAGGGCGTGCAAACCGTCTCGCGCGGGGTCGAGGAGCAAGCGCAAGCCGTGCAACGCGCCACGATTGCCATTGAGCAGGTCGGCGGCAAGATTCGCGCCACCGCCGAGAAAGTGCGCGCGATGGGCGAACATTCGCAGCGCATCGGTGAGATGATCGAGGTGGTGAACCAGATTGCGTTCCAGACGCACCTGCTCGCGCTGAACGCGGCGATTGAGGCGGCGCGTGCGGGCGAGGCAGGACGCGGCTTCGCCGTCGTCGCGAAAGAGGTGCAGCAACTCGCCGAGCGATCCGCGCAGTCCGCCAAAGATGTAGGCAACCTCGTGAACCAGATTCGCGCGGTGGTCAACGACGCCGTCAGCGCGATGGAGCAATCCACACAGCAGTTCGAGCAGGAACTGGTGACCGCCGTGCGCGAGGTGAGCCGAATCGTGGAGCAGTATCGCGAGGTCGCCCTCCGCATGGCGCAGAGCGCGGAGCAGGTGCGCAGTGCGATGGACGAGGTCGCCAGCTCGGGCGAGCAGACCAGCGCGGCGGCGCAGCAGGTCAGCGCGTCCAGTCAAGAACTCGCGGCGCAGGCGCAGGAGGTCGCGCGCTGGGCAAACGAGCTGTATCAGATTGCGGAACATCTAAGCCGCGCGCTGAGCGCGTTCCAGCGCGCCACCTCCAGCCCCACCGCCCGCGCGGCGTAGCCCTATCCCCCCTCTCCCACGCAGTGGGAGAGGGGGAAACAGGAGTGATGGCTACCTCACGGACACACAATCCGCTTCACCACAAAGTGATCCACGCCCGCTTCCACGATAGAGTCGTTCGGGTTATCGCTGGTTCCGAAGCGCACGCGCACCTGCGCAGTGGGCGTTACATAGTCGCCGACGCGGAAGCTGCGGCGCACCCACTGGTTCTCGCTGCCCGTGAACACGACGGTCTCCACTCGCGTCCATGTGGCGCCGTTGTCGTTGGAGACCTCCACCCAGAAGGCATCGTTCAGCACAGTGCCGTTGAAGAACCAGCGGTAGTACTCGATAATCGCGTCCGCGCCTGCAAGGTTGATTACAGGCGAGATGAGGTAAGTGGGACCGCCATCCACATCCGCCTCACCGACGGAGCCGCCCACGCTGCCCTGCCCTGTAAAAGCGCAGCTGGTTCCAGGGTCGGGCGAGTCGCTGCCTGGATTGGCGGGTTGCCCGTTCAACGAGGTGCCGCGGGGGACGCCGCGCGTCCACGCGCCCGCCGTCAGCGACGGGTCGTTCTGCACGCTCCAGCCCAAGTTCGTCTCGAAAGTGTCTTCAAAGATGGTCTCAAGGCTCCGCGTCGCCAGCGTGCTGAGCGGGCTGTTCGCGCCGCCGCGCGGGTAGAAGGTGGGACGCCCCTGTGTGTCGCGCGCCTCGATGTAGTACTCGAAGCTGCTGCCGCACGGGGGTACTGGAACCGCTGTGAACGCACGGTCATTGCCCACGCGGTTCATACGCACGGTCTGCCATGCGCCCCGGTTCACGCGATAGTGCAGAAACACGGCGTTCATATCCCGCTGAGCGGCGAGGTCGCTGACGCGCACGCCGAATCGCATCAGCGGCATGGCGAAGCCGCCCGGAATCGGCGGCGCAACAATTGCGTCAGGTAGCACGAGTGGCTCGATGCGCACCCAATCCAGTTGCGGCGCGGGGAGATTGTGCCGCGCAAAGCCTGTCGCAATCTGCACATAGTGCGGTGTGCCGTTGTAAATATCGCCGTCGTTATCGTCTAAGGTCAGCACATCGATGGTAATCTGTGGGGAGATGCCCGTTGGGCGCAGCAAAATGCTGTTCAGATACCACTCGCGCACCCGATCGAGGGCATACTGCGGATTGTTCGAATAGCGGTTGCGCATCTCCAGCCAGGTCTGCCAGAACGCGCCGCTAATCACCTGCCCGCAGAAATGCACCCCGCCGGAACAGGGATACAAGCGGTCGTTCACGCTATTGCGGATACAGCCCGTGCCTACCCCGCGAAACTCGATGCCCAGGCAGGGGTCCACCGTCAGAAACGCCGCTGTCACATCTGCAATCCCTTCGTGATAGTCGCCGCTGGCGTTCGGGTGCCCCATCGCGATTACGAAATGCCCGTACTCGTGATACACCACCGTCGAGTAGCAGGTGTTCACACAGCCGCCGCCCGCCCGATAGAAGTTAATCGTGCGGTTGCTGTAGTAGGCGTTGCAGGTGTTCGCGATATTCACATTGCAGGGGATTTGAATGTCCACGCCGGGGTAGTTCGGATTGATAGACTTCACAAAGTCGTACACAATCTGCGTGTGAATCAGCCCGTTCAGCTGCGCCGTATTCAGCTCGGTGGGCGTCGCGTTGAACAGGAAGTCTACAAACGCGGGCGGATTCACGGTCTGCTCCAGAACGAGCGTGCTACCTGCCTGATTGTTCACGCGCACGGCGGGACCAATCAGCTCCGCGCGTACCGTCGCGCTGCCAACACTGTTGAAGGGAAGTGTGAACGAACCGTCAATTGCGCTGAAGATGCTGTTGCTGCCGACCACGCTCACGCGCAGTTTCGGGATTTCGCGCAGCACAGGCGGGTTCGCCGTGCTATCGGGGCGCAAGCCGGGCGTTATGTAGCCGCGCACCTGCCCCGTGATGTCGCTATAGTAAATCTCCGATCGCCACTCCAGCAGCTCGCCTGTGTGCGCGTCCACGAACACGCGATACCGTTCGGGCTTCTCCAGAGAGTGTTTGTCTACTGAGAACGCCCAGGTGAGGCGTGTCTGCTCCTCATAGGGATAAATCACCAGTTCGGGCTTGCTGTCGGCGTGTAAATCGGGGCGGAGTTTCTCGGCAATCTGCACCGCCTCGTCGGGCGAAAGCTTCGGCGTGGTGGAGACGGGGTTCACATAGCGCACGGCGTTGCTTGCCAGCACCAGCGGATGCCCCTCGACTTCACGGACTAACAGCGTCAGCTCGCCCTTGTCTACGGGGATGCCGTCCACCTGCTGCTGGAAGTAGACCGCCGTGAACTTGCCGCGCATCACATCTTGAATACCGTTCAACACGAGCTGGCTCGCGCCCGGCGCAAATAACTCGGCGTAGCGGTTCACGAACGCCTGCGCCGAGTCGATGGCTGAGCTGCCGTAGCCGAACGGCTTGCCCCACACACGGCGCACTTGGTCGCCTTCTGTGTAAACTAACACGCCGGGGAACTCGCGTTGGAGCTGTTGAGTCAGTACCGCCTGCGTTTGCAGCGCGTCAGGCGACTGCGCTGACGCTGAAACGAGAACGCCGGCCGCTAAAAACAATCCCAGAAACCAGCGTGACCTGAACATAAGATGACCTCCTTCAGCAAGTACACCTCAGTTCGACGGGGAGCGCGTAATTTCCTCTCGCGATAGGGTACAATCAGGGGCGTTGGAGGCGTTCAGGTATGAAGCGAACCTATCAACCCAATAATCGTCATCGGCATAAGGTACACGGTTTTCGCCGTCGGATGCGCAGCAAGGATGGGCGCAATGTGTTGAAGCGTCGCCGTTTAAAGGGGCGCTGGCGACTGACCGTCGACTGAGATGCTGCCGCGCGCGGGGCGACTGCGAAAAAAGCGCGAGTTCGAACAGGTTTATCAGCAGGGGCGACGGGTCAGTATGGAATCGTTCACGATGTATGTGCATGCGCGAGGCGATGACGCGCCGACACGGTTCGGGTTCGTGGTCGGGCGGCGGTTCGGGACGCATGTGCAGCGCAATCGCGTGAAGCGGCGGCTGCGGGCGGCTGCGCGCGGGCTGTGGGAGAACCTGCCGGCGGGCTACGATGTGGTGTGCGTGGCGCGCTCCGCCGCGGCGACCGCGCCAATTGAGCAGATCCAGCGCGAGATGACGCGCGCCCTGGCGCAAGCGGGCTTCCACACAGGGGGCGAGGCATGAGACGCCGACTATATAGCGCGTTCGAGTTTCCTCGCTGTGCTCGGAATGACAAGGACTTTGAGTTAGGTCAGACCTGTCATTCCGAGCACAGCGAGGAAACTCGC
>CAYYCA010000006.1:9721-21289 GCA_964470265.1 uncultured Fimbriimonadales bacterium
CAGCGAGGAAACTCGCCCTTCTCTGGCTGCCCGCCTGCTGATGGGCGCAATCCGCGTGTACCAGTGGTTTTCGCGCCTCACGCCGCCCACTTGTCGATACTATCCGACCTGCTCGCACTACACGCTGGAGGCGATTCGACGCTACGGCGCGCTGCAGGGGCTGTGGCTGGGGCTGAAACGGATTCTGCGGTGTCATCCGTTCGCAGCAGGCGGCTATGACCCCGTGCCTGAGCCGAATCGTTGCACGGACATACCTGTCCGTGCAACGCAGGAGGCGGACGGCACGGACAGGTATGTCCGTGCTCCATCAGATTTGAAGCGAGGCAACTATCATGGCGCAACAGGACCCTATCGATCAGCGTAAACTGTTCACGCAGACGCTGGTAATCTCGATGATTATCTGGCTCATCATGATTATGGGCTGGAGCTACTTTTCGCGTCCGCCTGTGTCGGACAAGTCGCCCGACCAGATGATCGCCGAGATTGAGAAGCTGCGTGCGGAGAAAGACTATGTAGAAGCGTCGCGCCGCGCTCAGGAGCTGGCGACTCGCTATCGCGGCGCGGAGTACGGCGCGCTGGGCATCCTGCTGGAAGCCAAAATCTTTTACGAAGATAAGCAAGACCCCCGCGAGGCCTATAACCGCCTACGCCAGCTTGAAGAGCTGTACCCCAACACGAAAGTTTACAAGGAGCAGGGGCTGCCGCTGCTGGAGCAGGTGTCGCGCAAAATCGACGAGGAGATGGGTCAGCTGCCGAGCTACCGCGCCCTCGACGCGATTATGAACCTGTTCAGCTTCGCAGGCGACGCGCGATTCCTGCTCGGAATTATCTTCATCGCGGCGGTCATCCGCCTAATTCAGGTGCCGCTGGTCAACCGTCAGTTCGCCAGCATGCGCAAAATGATGCAGCTGCAGCCGAAGCTGCTGGAGCTGCAACAGAAATATACCGGTCAGGAACTGGTGCAGCGGCAGATGGCGCTCTACAAGAAGTACGGCGTGAACCCGATGGGGGGCTGTCTGTACGCGCTACTCCCCATTCCATTCCTGATTCTGGTCTATAATGCGTTTCTGGTGTATCAGGTGCAGTTCCGCGCGGGGCATTTCCTGTGGATTAACCCCGATATGGCGGCGCGGTTTCCTGGGATGGTGGGGGCGCACTTGGGGCAGTTCGATGCGCCGCTGGTGCTGCTCTACGCCGCCAGCATGTATATCACGAGCCGCCTGACCATCACGGACCCGTCGCAAGCGCAGATGCAGAAAACGATGGCGATTTTCACGACGCTGATGCTGCTGGTGTTCTCATGGCAGTTTCGGTTCCCCGCCGCGTTCATTCTCTACTGGCTGCTGACGAATGTGTTCTATACGGTACACTACAAACTTTACATGCGCACGCCTGCGCCGGAGCTGACCCCGATTGACGATGCCGAGTCGCAGGCGCCGCGCAACGGCGCGGTGGAGAAGCCCAAGCCAACGGGCTATCAGCCGCCCAAAAAACGCTCGAAGCGGAAATAAGCAAGGAGGGCACAGATACGATGACATCGGTTGAAGCAACTGGAAGTACGGTAGAGGAGGCGAAGAGCCGGGCGTTAGGAATGCTGGGCGTCGGGCGCAACGCCCATGTGGAGTTCGAAGTGCTGGAGGAGAATCCCCCTCGCGTGCGCGCGACGCTTATCGAAGAGGAACAACCCTATGTCGTGACCCCGCAGGTCGCGCGGAAAGTCGCGGATTATATTGACCACTTCGTCAAACGCCTGCCTCTGCATGTGCAGGCGGCGTTGCGCCACTCTCACGGACGCTATGTGGAGGTGGAGCTGGTCGGACGCGATGCAAGCATTCTGGTCGGCAAGAACGGCGAGGTGCTGGATCGGTTGCAGTTCCTGTTGAACAATATCGTGCCGCGCGTGATTGATCCCTATGTGCGCGTGGTGCTGGACAGCGCGGGGTGGCGACGCCGTCGCACGGAGCGACTGCGCAATCAGGTGATTGCGATTGCGAACGAGGTCAAACTGCGCGGGGAGGAGGCAGTGCTGCCCCCGATGCCCCCTCACGAGCGGCGGATTGTGCATCAGGCGTTGAAGGACGACCCTGAAGTGATGACCTACAGCGAGGGCGAGGAGCCGAACCGCTATGTGGTCATCTCGCCGCGGGGGTAGCCATCGTCAGGGCGAACTCGTTCAGGCGGCGCACGGTTTCGCGCACATCGGCTTCGGTCGCGCGGGGGTTCAGCGTACACATGCGCAGCGCGACGCGCCCCCGCAAGACCGTCGAGCTGACCAGCGCGAAACCGTCGTTGAGCATTGCGTCTACCAGCGCCCGGTTGAGCGCGTCCGCCTGTTCTGCACTGAGTTCGGGCGGCTCATAGCGGAACGCCACAATCCCCATCGTCGCAGGTGAGACGACGCGCCAGTGCGGAAGTTCGCGAATCGCCTGCTCCGCGACGCGAGCCAGGTGCAGGTTCCACTCCATCGCCTGCCGAAACGCCTCGACGCCGTGCGTCTTGAGCGACATCCAGAGCTTGAGGGCACGGAAGTTGCGTGAGAGTTCGACGCCGTAGTCGCACAAATCCACGCCCGCCGCGCCGCGCTCCTTGTCCTGCAAGTAGGGGGGCAGGATTCGGAACGCCGTGCGCAGCTGTTCGAACTCGCGCACGATGGCGCAGCCCGCCATCATCGGTTGATAGAGCCACTTGTGGGGGTCTACTGCGAGCGAATCGAGGCGATGGATGCCGTCAAGTCGTCGCTTGCCTTCCTCCGTGAGGATGGCGGCTGCGCCGTAGGCGCCGTCGGCGTGGAGCCACAGCCCCTCCGCCCCGCACAGGTCGGCTAAGGCGTTCAAGGGGTCTACTGCGCCCGTGTTGGTTGTGCCCGCGTTAGCGACGACGCAGAACGGCAGCCAGCCCGCCGCGCGGTCGCGCCGAATCTGCTCCGTCAGTGCGTCGAGAGGGATCTGAAAGTTCTCGTCGCAGGGTAGCACGCAGAGCTGCTCCTCGCGCAAGCCGAGAATGCGCCACGCCCGCGCCACGCAGGAGTGCGTCTGGTCAGAATAATAGACCCTGCCGCGCGTGAGCGCGGCGGGATATCGCTGCCGCGCCGCCGCGAGGCACACCAGGTTCGCCACCGAGCCGCCGCTCACGAACAGCCCGCCCGCGCTCTCGGGCATGCCGAACCAGTCGCACAGCCAGCGAATGACCACGCGCTCCACCTGCGTCGCCCCCGCGCCCACCATCCATGTGCCCACGAAGATGTTCATCCCCGCCGAGAGGAAGTCCGCCAGCACGCCCACATATTCGTTCGGCGCGGGCACAAACGCGAAGTAGCGCGGGTGGTCTACCTTGACGATGTTCGGCAGCACCTTCTGCAGGAACTCGTCCAGCACCGTCTCGAACGGCTGGGGTTGCTGGGGCGTCGGTTCGGTAAGGAGCAGCTCTAACGCCTCGCGCGGCGGGCGTTTACCCAGCGGACGCTCGTGCAGGCTCTGCCAGTAGTCGACCAGCGCGTCCACCACGCGGTAGCCCATCTGGCGCATCGTGTCGGCGTCGAAATCCAGCGGCGCATCGGGTTGCATGCCTTCCATCTAAGCCGTCTCAACCGCCACTGCCTGCTCGGACTCTTCCGTCAGGCGCAGGAACACCTCTTCGAGGGTGCTGCCATCCATCTGGGCGCGCTGTTGCAGTTCGCTGAGCGTGCCTTCCGTGAGCAGCCGCCCTTTGTGCATGATAATCACGCGGTCGCAGAGCCGTTCGGCGGTGTCGAGCTGGTGAGTGCTGACGAGAATCGCGCAGCCCTCGTCGCGCAGGCGTTGCAGCTCCGCTTTGAAGGTGTATTGCCCGCGCGGGTCGATGCCCATCAGCGGCTCATCGCACAGGAACACCTTCGCGTCATGCACCAGGGCGCACACCACCGCCAGTTTCTGCTTCATGCCCTTGGAGAGCGTGCCCGCGAGCGCGTTCGCTTTATCGGCGAGTTCATAGCGCTGGAGCAGCTCGTCGGCGCGTTGCTCATACAGGGGGAGCGTGTCGTAGCACATCGCGACGAGTTTCATATGCTCGCGCACGGTGAGCAGTTCGTAGGGGTTCGGCAGTTCGGGAATAAACGCCAGCAGCCGTTTCGCCTGTTGTTCCTGCGTCGCCAGGTCGTACTCGCCAATCTGGATGCGCCCCGAATCGGGCTTGAGGATGCCTGCGATGCAGCGCAGGGTGGTCGTTTTGCCTGCGCCGTTGGGTCCCAGCAGCCCGACAATCTCGCCCGGCTCCACGCGAAAACTCACGCCGTCCACCGCGCGGAACCCTTTGAACGACTTGACCAGGTTCTCGACGAGCAACATCTCAGTTCTTCGGCTTGCGGAAGATGGAGTCGTCGATGGGCGCGTTATGGCGCACGCGCTCCACCTTCGTAATCGCCTCGATGCCCGATGCGGACTGTCGAGTCGTGAAGGCGTACATAATCCCGTCCACCTTGCGGTAGTCTTCGAAGAAGGTAGCGACATTCAGGCTACCCTGCGGGGTGGGCGCTTGCATGTCCATCCTCAACAGCAGGTAGCGCTGGGCGTCGATGTAGACTTTGACAGGACTGCCCGAACGGGACTGCGCTGTAATCACATAGGCGTTGCGGTTGCCCACTTTTTCCTGCCCTGTGAGTTTCGGGTTGCGGATTATTTTTCGGATGTCGTTCTGCGCGCCGCTTTCCGCGCTCTGCTGGATTCGTTCGAGCTCCGCGCCCTTCAGTTCGCGCAACCCCAGCATCGGATTCTTTTCCCAGCCTACTTTGCCGTCATAGCCTTGCTGGATTTCGCCAATCCCTTGAATCGTCGCCTTGAACAGGAATTTGTTTGGCGTCTTGAAGAATGCCTCATAGCGTCCTCGCATCCCCTGCCCTGGATACTCAACCGTGCCGCTAATCTGTATCGTTCGTATTTTGGCAAGCTGTGCGACGCCCATCGCTTGCGCCATGCGGTCTAACACCTGCTGCGCATTCTGCGGTTTCGCCTGCTGCGCCGTCGGCTGCAGCAGAAGAAGACTGAAGACCCCAACCGTCAACGCCAAGAAACGCATCGTGTTCATCAGATTCACCCGCCAAAGTATACCCTGCTCAGGCAGAACGCGGGAACTTAACACACGCTTAACGCCGATTGTGTATAATACATGATAGCGGAGGCATAAACCAGAGTGCGGAGTCGCAAGGCGACGGTCTCGTTTGTGCATCCCAGCGAGGAGGCGTTTGCGCGCCTGCTGGATTACTATCGGATTCGCTGGGAGTATGAGCCTCACACTTTCGTGCTACGCACGGACGACGACGGCAACCCCAAAGAGTGCTTCACCCCCGACTTCTATCTGCCCGACTATGACCTCTATGTGGAGTTGACCGTGCGTCGTGCGAACATCAATCGGCGCAAGCGTCGCAAAATCGCGCTGCTGCGCGCCCTGCGCCCCGACATCAACATCAAGCTCATGAGTCCGCGCGACTTTGAGAAGTTGATGGTCAAGTACGGGGTGGAGCGCGCGCCGCTGACGCACCACGAGGAGTGAGGCGCGTTGGTTCGGTACGCCCTGTGTAATGAGGTGCTGAGGCACATGCGCTGGGCGGACGCATGTGCGCTACTCTCTGACGCGGGTTATGAGGGCGTGGAGTTAGCCCCCTTCACTTTCGCGGAGCGGGTGGAGCAGCTGGACGCGGACGCGCGCGCCTCGATCCGCGCGACTGCCGAGCAATACGGCTTGCAAATCGTCGGGCTGCACATGCTGCTCTGGTCGCCCCCAGGCATGCACGCAACTCATCCCGCCCCCGAGGTGCGTCAGGCAACGGCGGCGTATCTGACGGAGCTGGCGCAATTCTGCGCGGAGGTCGGCGGCAGGGTAATGGTGTTCGGCTCGCCGAAACAGCGCGAGGCAATCCCGCCCCATACGCCCGATGAGGCGGCGCAACTCTGGCTGGAGACTCTGCAGCCCGCGCTGCGCGTGTGCGAGCAGGAGGGGATTCTGCTGCTGCTGGAGCCGCTGCCTGAAACGAATGTCGTACAAAAACTGGGCGAGGCGGTCGCGCTGGTGAAGCAGGCGAGCCATCCGAACCTGCGCACGATGCTCGATGTGAAAAGCGCGCTGGCGGAGACCGACGATGTGCCCGCGCTCATCCGCCAATACGCCCCGTTTATCGCGCATGTGCATCTGAACGATTCGAACCTGCGTGCGCCGGGCTATGGCGAGACCGACTTCGCGCCGATTCTGAACGCGCTGCGCGAAGTTGGCTATCAGGGCTGGGCGTCGCTGGAGCCGTTTGACTACTACCCTGACCCTGAGACGATGACGCGCGAGTCGCTGCGCTATTTAGAGAGTCTGTAACGCTGATTGGAGCTTAGGGCGCAGGGCGTTCGTACCAGAGGCGCGGCGCGAGGGACATCTTGCGGTAATCGACAGCGTCGCTTATCTGGATTCTGCTGAAGGGGAGGCTTGAGGGCAGGTATACATCTAACACGAGTTCGGTACGGACGCCGTGCGGCACGGGCTGCTGCAGGGCGAGTCGGGCGGGAGCATTTGGATCTTCCTCGTCGCTGACTTCGGGCGTGCGCTCGCTGATGACGCGCGCCGTGTTATAGCTCATAAAACGGTTCCAGACTGCGCCGACTCGCACCGACCATACGCCTGCTTCCTGACGGGTCTGGAGCGCAATTCGGGCATTAAGAGGCAAGCCGTCGGGCAGATAGTAGTGCATCAGGGTTGTGGGCATGGCGTCGCGAATCTCGTAAAATCCCATCGCCCCTCCCCAGCGGAGATAGACTTGGTAGTGTAATGCGTAGCGCTCTTCGGGGGTCAGGTCGCCGACGGTGAGGGGCGCGTTCTGTTCCAGCAGGGCGCGAGTCCGCTCCGTAAGCACGCTCCAGATGCGGTTCGAGGCGTTCATCTGGTACTGTTCGTCAATCCCGTTCAGTTGCAACAAGGCGCGTACATCATCTATGCAAAGGGTGGGCGTAAGGCGCATCAGCGCGCTTATATCGTCCAGATTAAGGTATCCGCGAGCGCGTATTTGCTGGATTCGCCTGCTCAGTTCGGGGCGCGACAGCCGTTTGCCCCACCAGTGCGTCGCCCAGTAGGGTTTGACTACCGCGATTGCGCCTTCTGTGAACTCCAGTTCTCCTTCCATCGCGCGCACGAAGGAGAGGTGTTCTCGGAGCGTCGCCCGCTCGCGCAAGGGCGCGTCGGAGACGAACGCAAACTGGTAGGTAATCAGCCCATCGTGCAGGTAGGCGACAAAAGGTTTCCCCTGAGCGCGAGCGCGCAGGTAATCCGCGACGGCGAGGCTCAGCGGCTCCACTCGCGCAGGGTCGGCTTCTGCAGGCGGCTCGTAGTCGCCCCCGCCCTGTTGAAAGAGCTGCTGTACCTGCTGTAGTGCCCGCCACACGCGCTGCGTCGACTCGCTCCAGCGCACGGGCGCGTCCAGCCGCTGCGCCGTTTCCAGTCGATGGAGCGCGTCGCGGGAGGCGTCCGCCCAGAGATGCCAGTCGGTCGAGCCAATCAACGCGCCGTCGCGCCCGATTAGATGCAGCCGCAGCACAAAGCCCGTGATTGAGTAGCGTCCTACTTCCAGCAAGACGAGAATCTCCTCAGGCGCATAGTCCACGCGCCTCAGGGGCAGCGTTTCGGGGGCGAAGGGGCGAAGGCGCACCGCCCCCAAATCGATATCGATATGCTGGACTAACTGTTCATAGGTCTGGTGAACGCCCCCCTCTGGATCCATCCAGAGCGCGGTGAGCAGGTTGCGCTCGGCGAGAAACTGGCGTAAGAGGGGGTTGAGGTCGAACTCCATCGGCTCGATGAAGCGTCCGCGCAGGTTGCCGAACACGCGCCGCTCTGTGATGGGCACATCGAGCAGGCGCGCGACGCCTAAGCGTTGCACGATTTGCCAGAGGAGCCGCCCGTCTGGGTTAAGCTGTTCTGTGACAAGTGCGACGAGCTGTTGCACTTCAGGTAAATCTCGCGCTCGGTGGGGCGGCGTTCGCTCTGGCACGGTGTCTATCACACGCTGCATCGCCTCTCGCGCCACGGTGAGTTGTTTGCGCAGCGTGGCTTCGTCCCAGCCCGTACTCAAGTTCTGAGTGAGGCTCTGGTTCAGCGACTGTTCCAGTAGCTGACGGAGTCGCTCACGCTCTTGCCGAACTCGTCGCTGGCGCAAACCAACGGGGCGCGTCAGCAGCCGCGCGCCGTCGTAGTCCGTGAGCCAGCGGGCGTCCAGCGCCTGGGCGACAGCGTTCAGCAGGGTTTCAAGCGGCGCATCGGCGACTTCAATAAGCAGGATTTCATCCGCCAGTTCACGCGAGACGCGCAGGCGTTCGCCCGTGCGCTCACTGAGCGTCTGAATAACCTGGCGCACGGGCTGCGCAGGCTCTTGAAAGGCGACGCGCGTCGGTTGCGCCTGCCCTGCCCACAACAGGAGACCACCAATAAGCCCCGTGAATACGACGTGCCGCATAGACGCCTCCACCTTTCCACTCTTTCGCTCCATCCATCTGCGTTCCTGCTTTTTCGCGTAGTTCCCTCAAAGTTAAGTCGTCCCGACACGCAGCGCGTCTTTTGGTGTGACGGCATTCCTGCCGTCGCCTGAAGTTGGTATAATTCCGATTGGGGTTTCAGATGTCAGCAAATACGCCCTGATCTCACCCTCACCCCCTGCCCTCCCTCCTGATAAGGGTACAACGCCCAAGTTCCAACACGCGCCGCTCGCTGTGGATTCTAAAAATCTGCCCCCCTCCTGTCGGTTCCCCCCGCTGCGCGAGGGGAACCGAAAAGCGGCTCGGTTCCCGCTCTCTTTTGGGTTTCTCCCCGCTGCGCGAGGGGAACCAAACCATGCTTGGTTCCCCCAACGCAGTAGGGGAAACCGAAAGGGGGGGTTCTTGGAATTTGCAAAAAGTGCAGATTGAACGGGCATAAACAAATCACACGGGCGAGACGCCCGCGCTACACGCCCATCTGCCCGTAGTCGCGCAGCAGCCCGATTACCTTGCCAATCACCCGCGCCTCTTCAATCGGGGCGTAAATCGGCTCGTAGGCGGGGTTCGCCGCTTCCAGCCGAACACGCCCGCGCTCGAAATAGATGCGCTTAATCGTCGCCTCCTCGCCAATCAGCACCGCCACCAGTTCGCCGTTGTAGGCGGTCTGCTGCGGCTTGATGACCACCAAATCGCGCGGCAGGATATGCTCGCCCACCATACTGTCGCCCTTGACGCGCAGCAGGAACGCATTCTCCACATTACGCACCATATCGGCGGGCACGGGGATTAGATCCTCTATGTTCTCCTGGGCAAGGATTGGGCTTCCTGCGGCAATTGTGCCCACCAGGGGCAGCAGTCGGGCGCGCTCACGGTCGGGTTGATAATCGGGATGGATGACGCGGATCGACCGCGCTTGGCTGCCCCGCTCGATGTAGCCCTTGCGCTGCAGCGCGTCGAGGTGCAGGGTAATCCCACGCAGGCTCTTGATGACGCCGATGCCCTGCTGAATTTCGCGAATGGTCGGCGGGTAGCCGTGTTCGCGCGTGAACTGCACGATGAACTGCAGTATCGCCCGTTGCGGTTTCGTCAATGCCTTCGCCATCGTCGCCTCCTGTGCTGGGGAGGGGGGAGGAGACCCTCCCCGTTGCTCCGCTCAGAACAGCCCATGAAACGGCGGCTTGCGCCTTGTAGAATATTGTACACTATCATTTGTCTACAAGTCAAGGGGGCGGGCGCAAATTCCGCGCGTTCGAGGCGAATTTTCCCCGATTATCGAATCATCGTGCCGATTCCCGCGTCGGTGAACACTTCGATGAGCAGGGCGTGCGGGATTCGCCCATCGATGATATGAGCGCGCGGGCAGCCGTTTTCCAGCGCGGCGAGGCACGCCTGCAGTTTGGGAATCATCCCGCCCGACACGCGCCCGTTTTCGAGCATGCGCTGCGCCTGCTCGCGGGTCAACTCGGAAATCAGCGAGGTGGGGTCGTCGGGGTCGCTCAGCACGCCGGGCACATCGGTCATCAGGATAAACTTCGTGGCTTTCAGTGCGCCTGCGAGCGCGCCCGCCGCAAAATCGGCGTTCAGATTATAGGTTGCCCCGTCCGTTCCCATACCGACCGGGCTGACCACAGGGATATAGCCCGCCTCCAGCGTGGAGAGGACGACGCTCGGATCGATGGCGTCCACTTCTCCAACGAACCCCAAATCCACCTCGCTCTGCACTTTTCGGGCGCGAATGAGACCGCCGTCCTTGCCCGAAATGCCAATTGCGCGTCCGCCCTGCTGCTGAATTAGCGCCACAAGGCGCGGGTTCGTCTTGCCTGTGAGCGCCATCTCGACCAGTTCCATCGTCTCGGCGTCGGTGACGCGCAGCCCGTTCACGAACTGGGGCTGCTTACCGAGCCGTTTCATCAGGTCGGAGATTTCGGGTCCGCCGCCATGCACAATCACGGGGCGGATGCCTACGCAGTGCATCAGCACGATATCCTGCATCACCTGCGCCGCCAAGCCGTTCTCGCCCATCGCTGCGCCGCCGTACTTGACGACAAAAATCGCTCCGCTCCATTTCTGAATATAAGGCAACGCCTGAATCAGCACCTCTGCCTGTAATTTCGCTGCATCGGGTATGCTCATACGGTAGACTATTGTACCCTATGAGCGAGTTGAACCCGTTTTCGCTGCGGCAGATTCGTGCGTGGCTGCAGGAGTACCATGTGCGCCCGTCCAAAGGCTGGGGTCAGAACTTCCTGACCGATCGGCGCGTGGCGATGCGCATCCTGGACGCGGCGGATTTGCATCCTGAGGAAGTTGTGCTGGAAATCGGTCCAGGGCTGGGCGCGCTGACGCTGCTGATGGCGGAGCGCGTGCGCCATGTGATTGCCGTCGAGGTGGACGCCCGCCTCGTCGCCATTCTGCAGACTGTAATCGAGGAGCAGCGCATTCCGAACATCACGCTGATTCAGGCGAATGCGCTCAGCCAGCCCGTGCCTGAGCTGCTGCGCGGGGAAACCCAGGCGAAGGTCGTGGCGAACATCCCCTACTCGATTACCTCGCCGCTGCTGGAGCATCTATTGAAATACAAAGCGCACATCCCACTGATTGTGCTGACCGTGCAGAAGGAGGTCGCCGAGCGGCTGGTCGCCAAACCCGGCGGGACGGCGTACGGCGCGTTGAGTCTGTTTGTGCAGTATCACACGCAGGCGGAGTATCTGGGGCGCGTGCCGAACACGGCGTTCTATCCGCAGCCTGAGGTCGACTCGGCAATTGTGCGCCTGACGCCCCTACCCGACCGCCTGCCGCCGCTGGAGCAGAAGTGGTTTTTCAAACTCACGCGGGCGGGGTTCGGCAAGCGGCGCAAGACTCTGCGGAACGCGCTTACCGCCCTGTTCGACGACGCCGATCGCGCCAGCGCGATTCTGCGCCGTGCGGGCATCCACACCTCCACCCGCGCCGAGGACTTAGGACTGGAGCAGTGGATGACCCTCGCGCGGGAAACAGTGCGCACGCTTTATCCAGAATCAGGGTAGTAGTCATACCGACTGAGGGTTCAAGTGAAACAAACTGCAGCCCTCACCCCCTAACCCCCTCTCCC